>CAMEEX010000001.1 GCA_945915235.1 uncultured Clostridia bacterium
TCAAGTGGTACACCACATCTCTTACATCGGACAGCAGGACAGGACGTCCGGGAATCACCTTAAAGAGCGGAGACGTTGATGTAGTATCCGTGTATGTAGGTGAGATGAGAGACGCAGGAGCGGACACCGCCGTGTACTATTCCGTACAGGGAGGAGAGATTACCGATACCGGCAAGAAAGTAAAAGCAGGAGCCGTGCAGGATGTAAAGATTTCCGTTGATTTTACAACCATGAAGGCAGTCATCACCATCAACGGTGAAGAGTATGCCACGGTTGATGTGAATGCTGCAGCGGGCAAGGTGGATGCGCTGATGCTCAACATGGCAGGAGGAAAGGGTTCAGGCAAGACCTACACTGTCAATATGGGTATTGATGATTTTGCCATGAGCTGGACTGAGGCAAAGCCTGCCGAGGGCACGATTTCCGAGGATTTTGAGGCTGTGACGGATTTCTGGGGAATGACAGGTGCGCTTGTGGACGAAAGCAAGCTTAGCATTGCCGAGGATGGAAGCAACCATTATCTGGCAGCAAACGGTCAGAAGTATGCAACCAGAACAGCGACCAAGACCTTTGATAATCTTCCTGATATGGGAACGGCAGAGGTAGCCTTCAAGTGGTACACCACATCTCTTACATCGGACAGCAGGACAGGACGTCCGGGAATTACCCTAAAGAGTGGGGACGTGGAAGTAGTATCCGTGTATGTAGGTGAAATGAGAGACGCAGGAGCGGACACAGCCGTGTACTATTCCGTACAGGGAGGAGAGATTACCGATACCGGTAAGACTGTAAAATCAGGAGCCGTGCAGGACGTAAAGATTTCCGTTGATTTCGCAAGCCAGAAGGCAGTCATCACCATAAACGGCGAAGAATATGCCACGGTTGACGTCAATGCGGCAGCAACCAAGGTGGACGCGCTGATGCTCAACATGGCAGGAGGAAAGGGTTCAGGCAAGACCTACACTGTCAATATGGGTATTGATGATTTTTCATTGTATTACACGGCAGCGGGTGCGATTGAGAAGCCTAAGTTTATTGCATCACTGGCAGAGCTTGAAACTGTCACCGTGACAAAGGAAGAGTTTGAAGGCAGCTATGCTCATCCACAGACTGTCAAGGCGGTATTGTCAGATGAGACTGAGGTTGAGCTTGAGATTGACCAGGATACCTGGACCTGCAGTCCGGCTATCGATGTGAATGAGATGGGTACCATAACCTGGACAGCGTCTGTCAAGCTTCCTGACAAGGTTACCAATCCTTTGAATTTACAGGTAAGCTATGTGATGGACTATAAGTCCGATTTCCTGGATACGGATATCAATTCACTGGGAACACTCAATACATATAATGTAACCAAGCAGGCTTGGGAGGACGGCACTTATACCCACCCTGGGCAGGTATCTGCAAAGCTTGTGAATGACAAGATTATTACTGTTTCCATAGACAAGAATTCCTGGAAATGCGAGCCTGAGTTTGACGTGGACACAAAGGGCAGCTATGTTTGGACGGCTGATATTGTGGCTCCTGAGGGCTATCGCAATCACAGAGGACTTACGGTTTCCTATACAATGAATTATTACGGCAACTGGGAGTCCGAGCATGATTATGAGGACGACTTCACCTTCGGCATTTCAGGCTGGAATGTATGGGGCAAGGACGTAGATAAGACCTCCGGTACAGGTGGATTTACGTTCAGTCTCAAGGAGGAGGACGGAAATGCATATCTGTATGGTACAGTAAGCAAGAGCGGTGCAGGAAGAGGTTCAAGGCTTGATTTACCAGGAGGCATTGTAAAGGGTGCGGCCATGGAGTTTGACTGGAATCCTGCTGTAGTGGCAAGCGGACATGCAGATCTCCTGTTTATGGCACCTGTGGCAAAGCAGAACTATTTTACCATCTATGCTGACAGCACAGGAGCAATCAAGTACTATACCACAGAAGATGCAAACAACGATGATGCCCAAAATAACAGCTTTGAGGGCATTATTGCGGAGGCAGATGCCGTGGCAACAGGTGTAGGTGGGATTAATCAGTGGTTTACCGTGAAGGTGGATTTTGATTACATCGCTCACACGGCAGCCATCACGGTAACTTCCAAGGATGACCCGTCAAAGACCTACTCGGCAGATAATATTGCCATTGATGAGAGAGCTAACGGACTTTCGCTGATGGTTGTGCGTAAGCCGGCTGCATGCTCACAGGCAGATGTGGCTTTTGACAATATTATTGTTGATTACAGTAAATTCGATGAAAATGACATTGTAGATGTAGACCAGCCTTCATATGTGAATGTTGCTGCGGTAAAGTATGATGAGTATACTTTCCCTTCCGAGGTAACGGTAACACTTGGAGATGGCTCAACAGACACAGTAGAGGTTGGCGAGTGGGCAGCAGAGCCTGCATTTGACAAGGATACAGAGGCAGTATATACCTGGACGGCACCTCTTATACCGGGCAGGTACACCAATTACTTTGATTTAAAGGCTTCATTCTCAATGAACTATACGATGCTGCCTTATGTGACGAGTGTGAACAATCCGGCAACTCTTGAGCTTGAATATGGCGATGCATGGGACGTAAGCGAACTTCCGGAGACAGCTACCATTATTCTGAGCGACGGAACTGTACGCACCGATGCACCTGTAGGTGAGTGGACAGCTATCCGCGCATTTAATTCGGAGGCAGAGGGTATCTACATTTACGGTGCTAAGCTGGCAGAGAACGAGGGCGAATACGCTATAGATTATGATGCCATTACCGTAAACGAGTATCACGGTGATTCGGCGAAGGACGAGTTAAAGGATTCCTTTATCTATGATGTATATTATAGAGTAAGCTACTATAAGAGCAATAACAATTACAATGGTTATGAGAGAGCTATGGAATATCTGGACCGCGGTGTGACGGCAGTTCCTGCGGAAAATGGTATTCTGGTATCTTGGAGATGTTTGGTTGATGAGTATGGCACAGATGTACAGTTCAACGTGCTCAGAAACGGTAAGCAGATTAACTCAGAGCCTATCACAAGCAAGACCAATTATCTGGATACAGAGGGAGAGCCGGGCAATTTATATGCCGTGGAGACCATAAAGAATGGAAAAAAGACCACCTCAGAATATGTGAAAGCATTGTCTGAGAGCTATCTGTCAATTCCTCTTCAGAAGCCGGATCCTCAGCCGGATAAGGATGGAAACCTTGCAACCTATTCCATCAATGATGCAGGTGTTGCAGATGTGGACGGCGACGGACAGTATGAGATCGTGGTAAAGTGGTATCCTTCAGATGCTTTTGATTCAGGAAAGCAGGACGGACCTTCCGCACCTACTATTTTTGACTGCTATGAGATGGACGGTACGCCTCTGTGGAGAATCAATATGGGACTGGAGCTTCCATCAGGCGCCCATTGGAACCAGTTCATGCTCTACGATATGGACGAGGACGGAAAGGCAGAGTTCTTTATTAAGACCTCTGACGGTACAATCAGTTACAGACCGAATGCAGATGGCTTGTTTGACATGAATGATGAGAGCACAATTATTTCCTACATCGGTGATAAGAGTGTTATTCCGGGAAAGAATGTCAACAGCACAGGACATGTTAATGCAGACAGCAATGAGTATATTACCGTATTTAACGGTGAAACGGGAAAAGAAATCGATACCATCGATTATATCAATACCGTCAAGGGAGTAGGTTTCGATGCCTATGGCGATAACTGGGGCAACCGTGCATCACGTTTCAATATCGCTGTTGCATACCTGCCAAAGGATAAGGATAATGCTGACTGTACAGAGACAATTCCGGCAGTGTTACTTAACCGTGGATATTACAATAAGACAACCGTTGCAGCATATACGTTAAGAGATGGAAAGCTGAAGCTTGAGTGGAATTTTAATACAGAAAACGGTACGGAATATGCAGGCAAGGGTAACCATAATGTGGCAACCGGCGATATGGATAACGATGGATTTGACGAGCTGGTAATCGGTGCAATGGCAATCGACCATGACGGTACTGTATTGTGGGTAAAGAATGGTAAGGATGGTCAGGATTACCAGGGACATTCAGATTCCATCCATCTTACAGCCATGAATCCTGAAAAGCCTACACAGTTGTATGTATTTACACCTTCTGAGGAGAAGGAATCTACATTGAATGCAACTTTGTCCAATGCGGCAAACGGAAGCCGTATCAACGGCACATGGAATGCACTTGCAGATATCGGACGAGGTGTTGCTGCCAATATTACACCTGCTGAAGGTTTTGAATATTGGGCAAACAATCCTAACAGTGAAGGAAATATTACAGGCGCAATCTTCAATATTAAGGGAAGTGTAATTGCGGCTACAAAGCCGGACAATATCTCTACCAACTGGGTTATCTACTGGGACGGCGACCTCTTAAGCGAGCTTGCGGACGGATATAGTGCGAGCAGCGCAGGTACTGCACAGTCAATTTACAAGTATGACTGGGAGAACAATGCTTTAGACAGAATCGAGACATTTGAGGGAACACATACTAATAACTCAACCAAGAATAACCCAAGCTTAACCGCAGATTTATTCGGTGACTGGCGTGAAGAGGTTATGGTAGGTAACTCTGACAACACTGAGCTGCATATCTACATGACAAGCTATGAGACAGATTATATGATTTACTCATTGATGCAGGATCCTGTATATCGTAATGCTGTGGCTAACCAGAACACTGCATACAACCAGCCGCCTCACTTAGGCTTCTACCTGGGCGAGGACAATAAGGATCAGGTGCTTGCTATGGAGCTTCCTACAGCAAATATCCGTTATACAACAGACGGCACTCAGACAGCAGAGGGTGACTACGTTGCAAAGGCGGAGGTTGTAGCTGATGAGGCTGCTGTAAATGATGCACTTAATGAGGCTCTTGAGAATGAGGAGTTAAAGACTATCATTAACTGCAAGGATGCATCAGACCTGAAGAATTACATGCTTGATAAGCTTCTCAAGGCATCGGAGGACAAGAAGCTTGGCACTGTTTCATCGGACAACACATTTGTGATGGATGTAAAGATAAAGCTGTATATCAATGGCAGTACGGACTATGTATATGCTACCAGGGAGAATTTCCCTTCGGATGGTGTCGATGTTTTCATTCCTTATCCGGAAGGAACCGCAAAGGACGGTTTTGAGTTTGTGATTAATCATCTGGTAACTACGGGCTGCAACGGAAGAAACGTAGGTGATATGGAGGTATTCTCAAGTTACAACGCTTCCGATGCATGGAAGATAACAAAGGGAGACGACGGTCTTACAATCCATATTATGAGTGCATCTCCTTTTAGTATTGCATGGCAGAAGTCGGAGAATATTCCGAAGGACCCTGAGCCGGGCGAGCCTGGAACGACAGAGCCTGGAACGACAGAGCCTGGAACAACAGAGCCTGGAACAACGGAGCCTGGAACGACGGAGCCGGGAACGACAGAACCGGGAACAACGGAGCCTGAAACAACAGCTCCAAGCAGCGAGGAGCCTGAAAGCAGTGCTGCTGCGATAAGCCCGAACACAGGATTTAATGGTTCGGCAGGAGGAAACGGCGGCGTTAACAATGGAAGCATCAATAACGCTTCAACTGAAACTACAAGGACAGCTTCGTGGGCAATCTACCCAATATTGGCAATATTCGTATTGATGATGGCGGGCGGAACATTCTTCTATACGAAGTATGAAAAGAAAAGAAAAAACAATAAGTAATCAATGATAGTGATTTAGAATTTGTTTTACATCGGCAGTTGGTCACAGATGGTCGCTGCCGATGTTTTTACTTTATGGGAAAGACCGACTTTGAAGTTCTATAATAGGAAAGTCCGTTGAAATTCCCTGTTATATAAAGAGTGACGATTTACCTTTCGGCATACTCATTATACAGCGCCTCGAGTTCGCCGCGGCACTTTAGGAACACCTTTCCGAGAAATGGGTCAAAGTGGGTTCCAAGCGAGCTCTCTATTATGCCGAAAGCGGTGTCGTAGGAGTAGGCTTCCTTGTAGCAGCGCTTGCTGACAAGCGCGTCGAACACGTCGGCAAGCGCCATCATTCGAGCCTCGAGAGGAATGTCCTCGCCGGCTCTCCCCTCGGGATATCCACTTCCGTCCCACTTTTCGTGGTGGTAGTGCGCTACGTTCTTGGCAAGCTCGACAAATTCATCGTTCTCAACGCCGCGCAGAATGTTCTCGACTATCGCGGCACCCTCGGCGGCATGGCGCTTCATCTGGGTGTATTCCTCATCGGTATAGCGTCCCTGTTTTTGCAGTATGCTGTCGGCGATGGCTATTTTGCCGAGGTCGTGCATAGGCGCTGCCTTCGAGAGCATCTGAAGAAATTCAGCGTTGATGCACAGAACCCCACAGTACGGCAGCAGCTTCTTTGAGTAGATATCTATAACGGCGCTGGTACGCTTTATGTGTCCTCCTGTGCTGTTGTCGCGGCTCTCGACCATGGCAGCCATGCCGAGAACCATCATGTCCTTTATGTGGGAGATGTCGGCGGTCTTTATTGCGACCTCCTTTTTTAAATCCCAGTTGTAATTTTTTATTGTGTTCAGATAATTGTTCTCGCTCGTCCGGTCAATCAGCTCGATGATGTATCCGACCTTGCGTTTTTTTCCATAGATAATGCTTCTGACGGTCACGTCAAAATAGCGCTCATCGAAATGAACCGTCTTTGACTTAGGGCTGCCTTCAAACGCCCAGCTTATTATATCGCCATATAGAAATGAGTCGGATTGTGGCACAGGTTTGTCAACATGCCATGAGGCGCTTATTTCAGGAAAGAGTTCCTTAGCATAGTCGTTGGCGCTTATATAGCGAAACTTTCTATCAAACTCGATATAACCGTATTCCTTTAAGCGGTCGACTGACGCGGCAATATTGGATGACATGTCGAACATGTTGATGTGCTCGGCGATATTCACCATTAGAATGGAGGCGATAAGATAGCCTATTGAGAGATAACTTATATTGGTGTGGACTATGCGCTGGAGGATATATGTTCCGGCAACGGCGATACCGAGCAGACACATGACCGAGACAGTCTTTGTCGAGACAGTGCTGCTATTTTTTATTGAATAGATAAGATAAAACAGTATGAGTACCGCGTAGACAATCATCAGAGCAGTGTTGAGAAAATGTGCAGGTGCATATACCTTTTCAAGATAGCTGTAGCCGTCGGTGTGTGCAAGGCTTACTGATTCGTAATATATCGGGGAAATGCCTATGGTCATTGCAAGGCAGAATACGGTCGTGGCAAAGATAAAAAGCGACCAGGTGAGTGTGCGTGGAACTTTCACGCCGCACATCCGCGTGAGCAGATGTATGAGCAGAAAAGGACAGTAGCAGTTTCCGATATAGATGAGCTTCTGCGAAAAAAGTGCCATATCAAGAGAATTTGAAACTGCGAGAAGAAAACGTCCGCCGCTGTTTAAGACCAGAACGATGCCGAAGCAGACAAGCAGGTTATCAACCTTCGGGTTTCTCACTAGGTAGTATGCGGTCATTGAAAGGGATATGATGAATGTCACAAGGTAGAGAGCTGTTATCATGGTGAGCCTCCTGTATCATTGGTTGTCAAAAAATAAACCGTAAATAAAAATAATTGTATCATATCAGAGGTGTAAAAGCAAGCTGCTTAAATGTTTAAAAACCTAGAAAAACAGGGAACTTTCGGCAAAAAATTAAAAGTTGGTAAAAATAATTTTTCAGGGTTGAAAAAACTGTGATTATAAAGTAAAATAAGCGTCTGGTATTGGAAAAGATATAATAAATTATACTTTTTTGATGCATAGAATTAATATTGTGAAGGGATGATGTTATGACAAAAAGAATTGGTGTGATTGTACTCACGGCACTCCTGTTTCTGGGTACGATTACAGGATGTTCCGGAAGCAATGCCATGGCACCGGCAGACCAGGATGGCGCTCAGGATGCGGCGCACGACACGATGATAAATGACAGCGGTGCGGCTTCGGGAAAGATCACTTTGAAGGTATGGGCTGAGGAGGCACAACATTCCACGGTTCAGAAGATGATTGACAGTTTTATTGAGCAGTACAAGGGACAGGCGGATTTTGAGATTATCCTTGAGGCACAGGCTGATTCGGGTACAAGGGATGTGCTTCTTGGGGATGTACAGAACGCAGCAGACGTTTTTTCGTTTCCGGATGACCAGTTAAGTGCCATGGTAGCGGGAGGCGCGCTTGCTCCGGTTCCCGACGCACAGAAAGTCAGCGATGAGATGGTCGCTGAGGCTGTGGCGGCTGCGACCGTGAATAATACGCTTTATGCGTATCCGATGACAGCAGATAATGGCTATTTTTTATATTACAACAAAAATTATTTTACTGAGGATGATGTAAAGACACTCGACTCGATTCTTGAAATCTGCGAGGAGAATGACAAGAAGTTTTCGATGGAGCTTAATTCAGGCTGGTATATGTATTCATTTTTCGGAAATACGGGACTCACAATGAATATAAATGATGACGGTATCACCAATAACTGCAACTGGAATACAACCGAGGGAAGCATAAAAGGTATTGATGTGGCAGAAGCTATAGTTGATGTCATATCAAGTCCGGGCTTTGTGGCGCAGCCTGACGGGAGCTGGGTGGCTCAGGCTGCCGATGGTGAGGTAATTGCGGCGGTGAGTGGTGTGTGGAATGCAGTTGCGCTAAAGAATGCATGGGGTGACGATTACGGTGCCTGCAAGCTTCCTACATACACCTGCAATGGTCAGCAGATACAGATGGCATCTTTTACGGGATATAAGATGGTCGGTGTGAACTATTACTCCAAGAATAAGGAATGGGCATTCAAGCTGGCACAGTGGCTCACAAATGAGCAGAACCAGACACTCAGATTTGTGGAGCAGAATCAGGGACCTGCCAATAAGGTGGCAGCGGCATCGGATGAGGTATCCAAGGTTCCTGCGATAGCTGCGGTTATTGAACAGTCACGGTACGGAGTGCTTCAGCGTATAGGTAACAGCTACTGGGATGCATGTACAACCTTTATTGACGGACTTCTTGCCGGAAATACGGGCAGAGCACAGCTTCAGGAGCAGCTCGATAAGATGGTTGAAGGCATTACCGAACGATAGGGGGAACTACGCATGAATAAAAAAAGAGTTAGAATAAGTTTAAAACTGATTATTTTAGTTCCGGTTATTATTCTCGGTATTGTTGCAGTGTTCTCCAATGCCGAGTCCATGCTCAATTTAAAGAGGGTAAATAACACGGCGACGAGGATTGTTGAGGAAAATCTATCTAATATTTCAAGTCTCAGCCAGATACAGAATGAGGCGGCGGTCATACATAAGCTTGCATTGTCGCACATAATAGCATCGGATTTTGACAGTATGGTTGCGCTTGTTGACTCCGTGAGAGAGGAGGAGGCGAAACTTGATGCGATGCTCTCAGAGTATTCAAAGAAGCTTCCAAAGGACGACGAGCAGGCGTTTAATCAGTTTCTGTCAAGCTATGAAGGGCTCAAGTACGAGATTGCCAACCTCTTAGCCTACAGCGGAAACAGCAAAAAGACTGCGGCATACGAGCTTGCCAACGGTGCGATATCCGATTACAGCGACGATATGGAAACACAGGTTGAGAAGATGATGAGCAACGCCAACACCCAGTCGTCACTTGCGGGGGAGGAGCTTGCCGCAAGATATGAGGCGGCCAGAACCAGAAGCGTATTTATAATTGCTCTGAGCGTAGTACTTCTTCTTGTGACGCTGTACGGTGTATTTATGCTGGTAATCCGCAAGCTTAATGTAGCCACCAGGGAAATTCGTGGAATTATAAAGGATATTGACAACAGGCAGGGAGACCTGACAAAGAGAGTTACCATTCTTTCAAATGACGAGGTGGCAGATCTTGGAAACGGTATCAACACCTTCATGGAGAAGCTTCAGCATATCATGAAGCTTATCGTCAACAACTCGCAGAAGCTTGAAGCTGTTGTCGGTGAGGTACAGCAGAGCCTTCACACATCGAATGACAGTGCGGCAGATTTGTCAGCAGTGACGGAGGAGCTCTCTGCTACGATGCAGGAGATAGGCGACTCTGCTGCAGTTATAAATGAGAATGCGGAGGCAGTTCTCACCAAGGTAGTGGAGATTGCAAAAAAATCAGGAGATATCAACGAATATTCCAAGAATATGAAAAAGAGTGCTGATAAGCTTGAGATGGATGCGCGCACGAACATGGAGCAGACCAACCTAAAGGTAAATGAAATTCTTACCGTGCTCAACGAAGCCATTGAGGAGAGCAAGAGCGTAGAACAGGTCAATGGTCTCACAAATGATATTCTAAATATCTCGAGCCAGACTAATCTTCTCGCACTCAATGCATCGATAGAGGCGGCAAGAGCCGGGGATGCGGGACGCGGATTTGCCGTTGTGGCCGAGGAGATAAGACAGCTTGCCGATTCAAGCCGTGAGACTGCCAACCGCATACAGCAGATTAACGGAATAGTGACAAAAGCGGTTCACAATCTCAGTGAGAATGCGGACAACCTTGTGAATTACATGAAGGAGTCCATACTTCCCGAGTTTGCGAATTTTGTCGGTGGCGGAGCTCAATACCGGGACAATGCTACATATATAGAGAACGTGATGAATGAGTTTGCTGAAAAAACTGACGCCTTAAAGAGTGAAGTCGACTCCATTGCAGGTTCAATAAACAACATTACACATGCCATTGAGGAAGGTGCCAAGGGCGTAAACGGTGCGGCACAGAGCACTCAGACTCTCGTATCCGATATGGACAATATCAACGAAAAAATGAATGAGAACAGGGAAATTGCCTCTGCCCTTCAGAAGGAGACGGACATTTTCACAGCAATATAATGTGGCCGAATTGCCACAGGCACGCATAAATCACCAGGTTTTCCACATACTAACTCCAAAGCTGATTGATAGCAATATTTACAAAAAATAGCATTGGAGGAAAATAGAATTATATGAAGGCAACCGGAATTGTTCGTCGAATTGATGATTTGGGGAGAGTGGTTATTCCCAAGGAAATCAGAAGGACGCTTAGAATAAGGGAGGGCGACCCGCTTGAGATATTTACCGACAGGGAAGGCGAGATTATTCTCAAAAAATATTCACCGATAGGAGAGCTGGGCGAATTTGCCAGACAGTATGCGGATTCGCTTGCACAGAGTACAGGGAACATAGTGTGTGTCACCGACAGGGATCAGGTTATAGCATTTTCAGGGGCGCCTAAGAAGGATATACTTCTAAAGCCGATAAGCAGACAGCTCGAGGAAACCATAGATTCGAGAGACAGTGTAACTGCAATGAGGGATGACCGGAAATTCGTTCCGATTATACAAGGGGAAAACGATGAGTACAGCTCGCAGGTAATCAGTCCGATTATCTGTGAGGGCGATGCGATAGGTGCCGTTATAATGACCACGAAGGAGCCAAAAATCAGGTTCACGGAGGCTGACCAGAAACTCACAGGTTCGGCAGCAGGGTTCCTCGGAAAACAGATGGAGTCTTGATACGACAAAAACAATAACGACAAGCGCATACATCCCCTAAAATACTCATTTTTCCTTGACAAATATAGGTAAAGCATATATAAATAATTGTGAAGGTTCAATATTATTTCAGGAGGATTTTCTAAAATGAACAAGACAGAATTAGTTGCAGCTATCGCTGAGAAGACAGAGTTATCCAAGAAGGACGCTGAGAAGGCACTCAAGGCTTTCACAGATGTAGTTGCTGAGGAGTTAAAGAAGGGCGAGAAGATTCAGTTAGTTGGTTTCGGTACATTCGAGGTTGCTGAGAGACCTGCAAGAGACGGAAGAAACCCACTCACAGGTAAGGCTATGAAGATTCCTGCTTCTAAGAGCCCTAAGTTCAAGGCTGGTAAGGCACTTAAGGATACAGTTAACGCTTAATTGTAAAAATCCTGAACGAATGATGATATCCCAAGGCTGCGTCGGTAGTCTTGGGATATTTTCATATTATGTATTTTAAGGTGGAATATGCAGAAATATTGTCTGCATCACGGGAAGGAAAACGGTATGAGATTAGATAAATATTTAAAGGTTTCAAGACTGATTAAGAGGAGAACGGTTGCGAATGAGGCATGCGATGCGGGGAGAGTGCTGGTAAACGACAAACCGGCTAAGGCGTCCTGCGAGGTCAAGGTGGGGGACACCATCGAGATAGCCTTCGGAACGAAGAATGTCAAGGTCGAGGTGCTTGACATTGTGGAGACTACGAAGAAGGATGAAGCTAAGGATATGTTTAGGTATCTGTAAAATCCATGCATAAATCCATCGCGCCTATAATATATTTAGGATATGGTACCGGAAACAGGCAGGAGGCAGGTTTCTTAAAGCCAATCATAAGTGTATAAGGGGGATGGAATATGGAGGAGCTTCCGGTTTCGGGGAAAATACATAAAATATCTTCAAGCAACAGAAAGACCTGCAGTGTCACGGGCGTTACGGATGTGATATCCTTTGACCTAAATCAGATATTGTTAGAGACGGAATACGGCATGCTGACTATCAAGGGGCATGATCTGCATGTGGGAAAGCTGTCGGTAGACAAAGGAGAGCTTGAGGTCGACGGCAGGATTGACAGCTATATATACTCGGAGGTTATGAGCGCGGCAAAGAAGGGTGAGTCCTTTATAAACAGACTTTTTAAGTAGGAGCTTTGGTGGATTTTGGGCGGAAAGAGGTGCTGTTTTGAGGGATTTTATAGCACATGAGTTCAGGTTTCTGCTGTGGTGTCTGTGCTGTGGGGCAATGCTTGGGGCAGCGTACCGTGTTCTGGTAGTGTTTCGCAGGCTGGTAAGACATCACGGTTTTTTTGTGGCACTTGAGGATGTTCTGTACTGGTTTTTGTCAGCGTTTGTAATGTTCGCCGTGATACTTGTGGCAAATGACGGTGCGGCGAGATGGTTTTCCATAGCAGGCATGGTTGTCGGAATGATAATTGTCTCGTTTATATTGAAATATATGGAAAAAGGCGTTACAATCATATATCATAAGCTTGGAAAGGTATGTGGGCGAAAAGATGGCAGAGAAAAACGTAAAGCGGAAAAATGTCACACGAAAGAGTAAAAGATACGGCAGACATGTCGTTGTTATGCAGAACCGCCGTATTTCGCATAATTATACATGGCTTGCCGGCGTTGCGGCGGTTGCACTTATGACTATAATATGTCTCGCAGTCGGAAGATCATCGGGAAGGCTGGAGGACAAGAATGCGGCTTATGATAAGCAGATTGCCCAGCTCAATGTACAGATTGATGAGCAGAATAAGCGCAAGGAAGATTTAAAGACACGCTCTATTTATGTCACTACGAAGCAATTCATAGAAGAGTTTGCAAGGGAAAAATTAGGGCTTGTCTATGAGGATGAACTTATTTTCAGGGCGAATGATAACAGTGATAATTGAATATACCTGCTGACAAATAAAAGGGGATTGATTCTAAGGGGAGAATCGAATGGACAATTTATTCTATTCACGGGGGAAACTCAGGGAGTATGCGGACGCGTTTCGCAGGCTTATGAACGTGTATACGGGTGGCAGCAGGACGGCACTCTCGCTGCAGCTTGGTGAGACGGCGGCGATGCTTGAACGCATATCAGGGGACAGTGTGGAGGAGACCTCGGGTATAATAAGTGAACAGCAGAAGAATGAACTCTGTGATTATCTGAAATCAGAGAGCATAATTGTTGCGGGAATACTGGTATTAGAGCCTGTGAAGAATAGACTTGAGCTGGTTATGCGCCTCTCAAAAAGACGTGGGTGCATAACGGCAGGACAGTTGGCAGATAATATCGGAGCCATGCTCGGTCGGCACTTGAGAGTCGCAGACGGAAGCAGGAGGGTTCTCTCGAAAGATGAAGGTGAGTTCATTTTCGAGGAGAGGACGGACTACAGACTTCTGTTCGGACATGCTGAGTGCAGCAAGGGATTTGCGAGGATATCGGGCGATAACTATTCGTATATGAATATAGAGGGCGGCAGAAGCATTGTGAGTCTTGCGGACGGTATGGGCTGTGGCAGCCCTGCGAATGAGTACAGCACCAGATTTATAGAGCTGCTCGAGCATTTTTTAGAGGCAGGTTTTTCTGAGGAGGCGGCACTTGAACTTCTAAACGATGCCTTTGCGGACAATGACTCCGCCGGAAGTCCGGTAACACTTGATATGTGCAGCATTAACGAATACGATGGCAGTGCAAACTTCTTTAAGATGGGGGCGGTTCCGAGCTTTATAAAGGGCAGGGACGGAGTGAGGATTGTCGAGGCATCATCGCTTCCGGCAGGCGTTATAAGCGGCAGCAGTATTGACAGGTTTAACACCGGACTTCAGGACGGTGATTATATAATTATGATGAGTGACGGGGTGCTCGATGCGCTTCCGTTTTATGATAAAGAAAAGCGTATGCGGGAGATAATAGAGGGGATAGAGGAACGCATGCCTCAGGCGATTGCGGAGCGTATTCTGAATGAGGTATATTTTTATGATGAGAAGATTGCGGATGATATGACCGTCCTTGTGACAGGAATATGGAAGATAAGGAACGGTGATTAGAATGTTTGGCAGAGTGAGAGCTTATATAGAGGAAAATCATATGCTTGAAGGCATTGGAAGAGTTGTGGTCGGTTTGTCCGGGGGAGCTGATTCTGTATGCCTTCTTTTAATGCTGCAAAAATATATATCCGAGGCAGCAGGAAGCAATGTGGCAGAGCTTATCGCAGTGCATGTGCATCATGGGATAAGAGGGGCAGATGCGGACGCAGACGCAGAATTTTGCAGGAAGCTGTGCTCAGACAGGGGCATAGAATACAGGGAATACTCCTTCGATATCCCCCAGCTTGCCAAGGAGCGCGGCATCGGCGAGGAGGAGATGGGAAGGATTCTTCGGTATCAGGTGTTTCGGGAGAGTATTGGGGGCCTTCCTGACGGCAGAAAGGGCGTGATTGCGGTCGCGCATCATCAGAACGACCAGGCGGAGACGGTGCTTTTCCATATAGCGAGGGGCTCGTCCGTGGCGGGCGGCAGGGGCATGGAGCCCGTTGCCGGGGACATAATAAGACCGTTGCTTTGCGTCTCCAAAAAGGAGATTGAGGCGTGGCTTGCCGACAACGGCGTCGCCTACTGCACGGACAATACGAATTATGATGATACCTACGCGAGAAATGCCATCAGGCTGAAGGTCATTCCTTATCTGGAGGAGCATGTGAATGACGGTGCGGTGGCCAACATATGCCGCTACGCACAGCGCATGTCAGCAGTGAACGATTACCTTAAAGAGCAGACTGCCAAGGCGTATGGGCGCTGTGTCAAGGAGGACAAAAAAGGCATACATATATCAGATGAATTAAAAAATGAACATATTGTCATTACAAATTCCGTCATATACAGTGTGTTAAAAAAGCTGTGCGGTGCGAAGGATTTGGAGGATAAGCATGTTGCGGCGTGTGTCACACTTTTTGACAGGCAGTGCGGGCGCAGCATAAATCTTCCAAAGAATATTGAGGCAAAGCGGGACTACGGCGGAATTGTTTTGACTGATGTGTGCAATAATAAAGATGATGCAGACAGCCGGGAGGGCGAATATGAGCTCTCGGGCAGTGTAATCAGCATTAAACCGGACAATGCATACGAGGACGTTCAATACGCACAGTTGGTGGAAGATATAATTGATAAAAATTTAATGATTGACAACTGTACGAAATACTTTGATTATGGTAAAATAAAACATTATATCGCCGAGAGCGGGGAAACGTCGGGTCTTGTGGTGCGCCACCGCGTTTCAGGCGATTACATGATTATAGGCTATGCAGAATCGGAGCACAGAGAGCTGAAAAAGAAGCTGAAGGAGATATTTATAGAGGCTAAGGTGCCTGCGGACAGCAGAAGCAGCGTGTGGCTGTGTGCCATAGGAAGCAGGGTGCTGTGGGCGGCGGGTGTCAGGCGCAGTGCGGATTTTACGGTTGACAGGGATACCACAGAGCTGTTAAAGCTCGAACTAAAACAAAAAGAAAAATAAAATGGAGGCTGCAAATGAAAGAATCAGTTAGGGTCTTACTGACCGAGGAAGAGGTTGACAGAAAAATTGATGAACTGGGGGCACAGATTACCCGTGACTATGCGGGAAAGAAGCTCCATCTTGTATGCGTGTTAAAGGGCGGAGCACCTTTTATGTGTGAGCTCGCAAAGAGAATTGACCTTCCGCTCACGATGGATTTTATGTCTGTTGCAAGCTATGAGGGAACCGCATCGACAGGACATATTAATCTCAAGAAGGATTTAGACGAGCCGGTTGAGGGGCTTGATGTGCTTGTTGTCGAGGATATCATTGACTCGGGGCGCACCCTCAGCCATCTTATCAAGCTTTTAGATGACAGAAAGGCAGCCAGCGTAAGGCTGTGCACGCTTCTTGACAAGCCTGAGCGCCGTGTCGTAAAGGACGTCAAGGTCGACTACTGCGGATTTAACATTCCTGACGAGTTCGTTGTCGGATATGGTCTTGATTATAACCAGAAATATAGAAATCTTCCATACATCGGTGTTGTGGAATTTGAGGAGGAAAACAGTTGAACAGGCAATTCAGGGGAGGAATAATCTATCTGGTGATTGTGCTCGTTGTAATGTACTTTATTATGAGCATAACTTCATTCGGAAAGAGCAGTTCCTCATACAGTTACAGTGATTTTTTAAATGATTTTCAGGCGGGAAATATCTCCAAGGTTGAGATTTCCCAGAACTCAGAGGTACCTACGGGTACGGTCAAGGTCACATTTTCGGACAGCTCAAGGAGCACGGAACGCTTCAATGTGACAAATGTGAATGACATCACAAGTCTTGTTACTGCTGCTGACAGCGTTAAGCTTGTGGTGAACGATGTCGTGCGCGAGAGTATCTTTGTCACGACGATACTTCCGTTCCTGCTCATCGCGGTTGCGATGGTTATGGTGACACTCATAATCAACAGACAGGCAGCCGGTGGCGGCGGAGGTGCCAACTCGAAGATGATGAACTTTGGCAAGAGCCGTGCTAAGATGACGGACCCTAATGCTCCGGGACGTGTCACATTCAAGGACGTGGCAGGACTCGCGGAGGAGAAGGAGGAGCTTGAGGAGATAGTCGATTTCCTCAAATATCCTAAGAAATATGTGGATATCGGTGCGAGAATACCTAAGGGTGTTATTCTCACAGGCCCTCCGGGAACAGGTAAGACACTCCTCGCCAAGGCTGTCGCAGGTGAGGCGGGAGTTCCGTTCTTCTCGATATCGGGCTCCGACTTCGTTGAGATGTTCGTCGGTGTCGGTGCGTCGAGAGTGCGTGACCTCTTTGAGGACGGCAAGAAGAACGCTCCATGTATCATATTTATCGATGAGATTGATGCGGTTGCAAGAAGAAGAGGCACCGGAATGGGCGGCGGACATGACGAGAGGGAGCAGACCCTCAACCAGCTCCTCGTCGAGATGGACGGCTTCGGTGTCAATGAGGGCATCATAGTGATGGCTGCCACGAACCGTGTTGATATACTTGACCCGGCTATTCTTCGTCCGGGACGTTTCGACCGCAAGGTTGTTGTCGGCAGACCGGACGTCAAGGGCCGTAAGGAGATACTTGAGGTTCACAGCAGAAACAAGAAGCTCGGCGATGACGTTGACCTTGAGACGGTTGCGCGCACCACGGCAGGCTTTGCGGGCGCAGACCTCGAGAACCTTATGAATGAGGCTGCAATCAACGCGGCGGCTCACAACAGACAGTTTATCTCAAGAAAAGATATAGAGCAGGCATTTATCAAGATTGGTATTGGAAAAGAGAAGAAGAGCCGCCTTATCTCCGACGAGGAGAAGCGCATCACGGCGTACCACGAGGCGGGACATGCTATTCTCTTCCATGAGCTCAAGGACGTAGGTCCTGTCCACACCATATCCATCATTCCGACGGGTGCGGGCGCAGCGGGATACACCATGCCGCTTCCGGGCAAGGATGAGATGTTCAACACCAAGGGCAAGATGCTTCAGAACATCATCGTGAGCCTCGGCGGACGTATCGCTGAGGAGCTCGTGTTTGACGATGTCACAACGGGCGCATCGCAGGATATCAAGCAGGCTACGCAGACCGCGAGGGCGATGGTGACGCAGTACGGCTTTTCCGACAAGCTCGGTCTTGTAAATTACGGCAGCGACGATGATGAGGTGTTCATCGGACGTGACCTTGCACACACTAAGTCATACGGCGAGGGCGTTGCCTCAGTCATTGACGAGGAGGTCAAGAACATCATCGATGACTGCTATGACAAGGCTAAGGAGATTATCATTAAGCACCGTAAGGTACTTGACGACTGTGCAAAGCTTCTCATCGAGAAGGAGAAGATTACGGGTGAGGAGTTTGATACTTTGTTTGAGGCGTAAGCGGTTACCGCAGCACAAGGGAACCGTGGTGACGAATTAGTGGAACAGAGATTTTTGTTAAATGTAAAACAAATACACACCCTTACATGATAGGAAAAAAGTCATGTACAAACTGCACAAAAAAATAATTGAAATTTTGTTAAGTTTGTGAACACTTATTTACAAGGTCATGCTAATATATACTCGTAACCCCCCAATACATTATATAGTTTTTGCTACACCCCATAAGAAATGAAATACCTTCTCCAAAAAGGACAGCGTCGTGAGCTGTCCTTTTTACTTTCCCTTATTTTTCCTTGAAATCTTCCCCGTATTATCATAAAATAGTATTAGTTATTAGACAGAGCATGAAAGGATTATGTATTTTAATGAAAATTACAAAGAATTTATCCGGATTGTCAAAGACTGAGATCAGGAGCACATATTTTTCGAATATGAAGCCTATTTTGAATGACCGTGCGATGTTTTCGGACGCGATGGAGGAATACAGAAGCCCTGAGGAACCTTCGGCGGGTGATAAGGTCACGCTTAAGTTCAGAACCGCCAAGTACAATGTCGACAGCGTTGAGGTGGTGGTGAACGGTATAGCTTACAAGATGAGAAAGGCTATGACCAATTCGGATTTCGATTACTACAGTGCCGAATTTACGCTCGGTGCACAGCGCACGGAGTATTATTTTCATGCCGTCGTGGGGCGCACGAGCATATATTACAATCAGGCAGGTCCGTACAGAGAGCTCAACCCTACCTATAATTTCGTGATTAACCCGGGCTTCAAGACACCTGACTGGGCGAAGGGCGCGGTTATATATCAGATATATGTCGACCGTTTCTGCAACGGTGATAAGAGCAATGATGTCGTGGACAACGAGTATGTATATATAGGTGAGCCTGTTCACCGTGTGGATAACTGGGAGCAGTATCCTGCCGCAATGGACGTCCGCAACTTCTACGGCGGAGATTTGCAGGGCGTGCTCGACAAGATGGACTATCTTGAAAGCCTTGGTATAGATGCGATTTACTTCAACCCGCTCTTCGTGTCGCCGTCAAATCACAAGTACGACATTCAGGACTACGACTATATTGACCCGCATTTTGGCGTCATCGTAAATGACGGCGGGGAGCCGCTTCCTGACTATGCAAAGAGCAATGAGAATGCCACAAAATACAAGAAGAGAGTTACGGATTACGCTAATCTCGAGGCGAGCAATGAGTTCTTCGCGAAGCTTGTTGAGGAGGCGCACAGAAGAAACATAAAGGTAATCATCGACGGAGTGTTCAACCACTGCGGCTCCTTCAACAAGTGGCTTGACCGCGAGAGAATATACGAGGGCAGTGACGGCTTTGACAAGGGCGCGTATGTCGATAAGGAGAGCCCATACCATGATTTTTTCAAGTTTCAGGATGACTATGCATGGCCTTACAATCAGTCGTACCTTGGCTGGTGGGGACATGACACGCTTCCTAAGCTCAACTATGAAGGCTCTAAAAAGCTTGAGGAGTACATTCTGGGCATAGCGAAGAAATGGGTTTCACCGCCTTACAATGTTGATGGCTGGAGGCTCGATGTGGCAGCCGACCTTGGCTTCTCGCAGGAGTACAATCACATATTCTGGCGCAAATTCAGAAATGCCGTGAAGGAAGCCAACCCGAATGCGATCATACTTGCGGAGAACTACGGCGACTCATATAGCTGGCTTCAGGGAGACCAGTGGGATACGATCATGAATTATGATGCGTTCATGGAGCCCGTGACATATTTCCTCACGGGAATGGAGAAGCACAGCGACTCGAGCAACGACGCGCTGCGCGGCAATCCGAACTATTTCATATCGCATATGCGCCACAACATGGCAAGACTCGGCGGCCAGCCTATGAGAATTTCCATGAATGAGCTCTCAAACCACGACCACTCACGCTTCCTTACCAGAACGAACCGAGTTATCGGAAGAACGGCGAGCAAGGGCGCTGAGGCAGCCAACTATGGCGTGAACAAGGGAATATTCATGGAGGCTGTAGTCATGCAGATGACCTGGCCGGGCGCTCCTACGATATACTACGGCGACGAGGCAGGGCTCTGTGGCTGGACCGACCCGGACAACAGAAGAACCTTCCCTTGGGGACATGAAGATGAGCAGCTCATCGACTTCCACAGGGAGATGATAAGGATACACAAGGAGAATCCTGCGCTTATACGCGGCTCCTACAAGAATATATACGCGGACTACAACATACTTGCCTACGCACGTTTTTACAATGACAACAGCGTAATAGTTATCATAAATAATAATGACGGCGAGCGCGAGATAAGCGTCGAGGCATGGCAGGCGGAGGTACTCGAGGGCGATTACGTCGAGCAGGTTATGTTCACCATGAGGGACGGACATTCCTGCGATATTGTGCGCCATGAGGTGCCTAGCGGAATACTTACCGTGAAGCTTCCGGAGTATTCGTCGGCAGTGTTCGTGAAGAGGGCAAAAAAATAAATCATTCAGAGCGCTGTGTGATTTTACAATATTTATAATTATAAGGGGAAAGAGATATGCAGCCCGGTGGCAATGAATTATCTGTAAATAAAAAGCTATTAAATCTTGATATAATACGCGCGATTGCGGCGGTTATGATCGTGCTTGTGCATCTTGAGCTGTTCGGCTGGGGAGGACACGGCGTGGAGCTGTTTCTGCTTCTGACGGGGTACACGGCTTTTTTGTCGATAGACAGGCACAAGGACGTATCGCCGTTGTCGTACTATAAGAGAAGGCTTGCGAGGATACTTCCAAGCTACTACGGCGTGGTGCTGATATATTTTTTCATATATCTCGTGGTGCTCGGTGAGAGATATCCGGCAAAACAGATAGCGGTGAGCCTCGTGAAATATTTCACGCTCACGACCACATTCTTTCCTCGCGGCCTGCTGTTCTGGTTCTACCTCGGCACGACGGGGACGATAGTGACGATTATGCTATTCTATATAATCGCGCCGTTTTTGTACAAGCTGATAAACAATTTCAGGCGCTCGGTGATTGCGCTTATTGCCGCTTTTGTAGTGTGTCAGGTGTGGGTGCATTTTCTTGAGATAATCTACGCGGGAACGGAGTACGCGGGCAGACACCCGGCATATTTCATATACTTGTGCTTTTTTGGTGTGGCGGCTTACTTTGCGGTCAAGGAGAAAAAGATTTTTGAGTACATCACGGTGCTTATGCTCATGGCCCTCGCCTTCCTCATTCCCGACGTGAGCAACACGACGCTGTCCTGGATAATCATGTTCACGACGCTTCTGCTCGTGACGATGGACGTGGAGAAGTGGATACCTGACAACGGTTTCTGCCGCGGTGCGGTGTCGGTGGTCAGGTTCATATCGAAGTATTCGTATGCGCTCTATCTCGGGCACCCGATAGGAATACTCATAATGAAGAGTATCTTCAACCCGGACACAACGACAATGCCTATCGTGCTGTACAGGGTGATTGAATTTGGATTTTTTGTGCTGATGACCTTTGTGGTGTACATGCTGTTTGAGAGACCGGCGGCGAAGTTGTTCGGCGGGAAAAAACAGAAGGTCTGACATAATAAAAATGGGAGTATAATCTATGCTTTTTAATTCGGTTAGCTTTGCCGTGTTTATGACGGCGGTATTTTTAATATACTGGAATGTGCCTGCAAAGTTCAGGTATCTGGTGGTGCTTGTCGCCAACAGCTACTTCTATCTGGGCTTTGGCTTGAACAATTTCGTCCTTTTATGTATTGTGTGCGCTGTGACCTACGCGGGAGCACTTCTCATGGAGAGGTGCGAGGGCGGCAGGAGAAAGCTCTGCTTCGGGCTGCCGTTCGCGGTGGCGCTGGGGCTTCTTCTGGTGTTCAAGTATTTCAACTTTGCGGGACAGGTATTTGCGGGAGCTCTCGGAATATTCGGCATCGGATTTACCCCTGCGGTGCTTAAGATAGCGGCGCCGGTCGGAATATCCTTCTACACCTTCAAGGTCATAAGCTATATGGTCGAGGTATACAGAGGGAAGCTTCCGGCACAGAGAAATTTTGCAAAATATGCCACATACGTTGGCTTCTTTCCGCAGATAGCATCGGGACCGATTGAGAGACCGGCCCCTTTTTTTGAAATGCTTGACAGGCAGGGAAAAGAAGATGGCGGTTTTTTCGGATTTAACGGATTTTCGTATGGGAAGGCGTCCAATGCCCTCAAACTCATGGGCGTGGGCTTTTTTAAGAAGATGATAGTTGCCGACCTTTTATCGGGGTATGTGACCAAGGTATTCTCAAACGTGGCTGCGTATGACGGCTTCGCGCTCATGGCGGCGGCGTTCCTCTTTTCGATACAGATATACTGCGATTTTGCGGGGTATTCGGATATTGCAAACGGAGCGGCGAGACTGCTCGGCTACGACGGCGCGAGAAACTTCGAGTATCCGTATTTTTCCGCGTCGGTCAAGGAGTTCTGGGGAAGATGGCACATATCGCTGTCGACATGGTTCCGCGATTACATCTATATACCTCTCGGCGGAAGCCGTGTGGGAAGCCTCAGATACGCCATCAATATAATGATAACCTTTATGGTGAGCGGTCTGTGGCATGGCGCAAGCCTGACCTTTATCGTGTGGGGAGCGCTTCACGGCGCGGTTCAGGTGCTCGAAAACTTCGCGCACAATGCATGGGCTAGGCTTCACGGCCGCGACCCTAAGGACAAGTCCTACAAAAAGAAGGGCGCGGCGCGCATTGTCAGCATCGTGCTCGTGTTCCTGTTCGCGACGGTGGCGTGGGTGTTCTTTGAGGCGGACAGCCTTGGCGATGCGATGTACGTCCTCACGAATATGTGGCATGGAATTGCATCTCCGGTGGGATATATAAAGGGCGGCTTGCAGTCGATAGGTATTAACAGCGGAATGATGCTGCACCTTATAATCGTGATCGGAATGTTGTTTGCCTACGACTTGACGGCATATATCGCATCACAGAAGGGAAGCTCGATTTTTGCATGGTTTAACAGACTGCCTAAGGTGGTCAGATGGATTGTGTACATTCTGGTGGTTGACCTGATGGTGATATGGTTCATGCAGTATGGCGCGGACAGCAGCTCATTTGTGTACTTTGAGTTTTAAAACTGCGCTTCAAGGGCAAACAGGCGGTGAGGCATTGCGGGTGTATAATGAGCTATATTTATATATATCGGCTCCGTTGTACGAAGCAAGGTGTTCTAAGGACTCTGATAAGTTATGTTGCAGCGTCCGCCACCGAAGCAAAGCATACTTCCGTGTATGCATCGCTTCTGAACCGGCATCCTTGCCGGTTCTGGCTAGGTTTTGCACAGAGTCCTAAGAACAACTATGCTTCTCCCAAAGTCGTGATATATAAATATAGCTCATTATACACGGCGAAGTTGTTGAGCCTGTTTTGCCGGTGAGCTTGTTTTGATGGCAAGATGAAGAATGGCTTAGGCATACCTTATGTATGGTTAGGGTGTTTGTATAGTAGATTAAAATTTGGTAAGGGAATGGTATGAGAGAGAATAAATCGGGTTTTGTAAAATTCATAGTGAGTGTTTTGGTGTTCGTGCTGCTTGTCGGGGTGTCTCTGGGCGGCTATTTTGCGGTGCAGTATATAAAGGGGAAGAACAGCCCTTCGAGCTTCGGACCGGAGCTCTATTATGCGCTTGACCTGGCGGAGAAGAAAACGGAGTACACGAAGGTCATCATAGGCGACAGTGTGGCGAGACTCATTTTTTCTCCTGATTATCAGGACGAGACGGACACGACCTGCTATCTCGCGACAAATCAGGCGATAACGGTGCTTGGCAATTATATTCTGCTTAGCCGTTATCTGGAGAATAACCCGCAGACGGATGAGGTCTACTATATTGTCAGACCGCAGAGCCTTGCGAATCCGCTGTGGTTCAACTTTTCGTTCCAGTATTTTATTGTGCCGTTCTACAATGACACATACAAGCAGTATATAGACGACGACACAAGGAAGTACATCGAGGACAGGTTCGGGAAAATGTATGCGACGAACGACATTGTGAAGAGCTTTATCGAGAACAACGCCTACTATATGGACGTGTACCTCAACAATGTGCTTGAGCAGCAGCTCGAGGTTCGCGATGAGAAGCATTTAAGCGACCTCACAATAAAGTATCTTCCGAAGATTAAGGAGCTCTGCGACAGTTACGGTGTCAGGTTGAAGGTGATGGCGGCACCGCTCCCCGACATGGAGGACAATCACGACTGGGCGGAATTTGAGCAGCAGATTGCGGACAACGGGCTTGAAAATCTGCTCGGAGATTATATCGAGGGCATAGACTATTACCCGGTGAGCGCGTTCGGGGACGAGGCGCATTTTACGCAGGAGTATCTTGAGGCGGAGAGGGACGGGATTATTGAGAGGCTCTTTGAGTAGGTAGCGGGAGATTGCAAAATTGAGAACACGGTTCTTAACCAGAAAGACATGACAGCAATAGTTATCATGCATAAGCTTGTGGAGAACGTACTAAGGCAGTATGATGGAATAATCGTGATGCATAAGGGACGTATTGCGGAGTACGGCACGTTTGATGAGATCATGGAGAGGAAAGGGAAGTTTTATGGGTTGTTTATGTTGAGTAATTAGATATTGGGACAGAAAAATTGACAAAATCAAATTGACAATATTCCTTGAAACATTTATACTTAAGACAAAATCATAATGACATGTGCGGAGATGAAAATTAGTGAATAATAATTTAACATTTGAGGCTGCGTTGAACAGAATAGATGAGTTGGAAAAAGAAAATGTCCAACTTAGAGAAGAACTTGAATATTATAAAAACAGAAAAATGAGCGGACGTCAGAAGCATAATGCCAAGTGGACATCTATTTATAACGATTTTGTCAGTTGCTATGAGAGCGGAATGGCATTGGTAGAGATTGCCAGAAGAAATGATGTCAGTGAAAGAACAATTTATAGATATAGAGCTTACTATGATAAGATGAAAGAGGCGAATACCCTTGAGCGCACCGCAGAAGACCAGTGATGATAATGGAAAACCAGATATAGTAATTATTAAGGATACGGTTGCAAATGATGTCGTTGTTATAAATGATATCCGATTTAAAGGAAAACGGTCATTGGATTGGAAGGAAGTGAGAGAATATCTAAAGGAGTATATTGGTAAGATGTATACTATTGTTTCCACAGGAGATGATATCTATATTGGTTCTGATTTTCCCAAGGAATATAGTGGTTCAAAATACACCAATAGCCTAAAAGGTAGTAATGCAAAGGCAAAAGCAAATGCTACATCTGGGATACCAGAGATAATTAAAATTGCAAATGGAAAGTACTATAGGGAAAATAATGAAGAAAAACATGCTTGGAATGCGAGAAATGGCTGGTATCGATATAATTCCAAGTTTGCATTACCGGTGTACGATGAAAATGGGAATATTGAGAGATACAATGTATTTCATGCATCAATACTTGTTAGATATTCAAATGATGGAAAAATTTATTTGTACGATATTATAGATATAAAAAAAGAAACGAGCAACCCGTTGGAGTCATAGACTTTACTTGGCAAAAAACCCATTTCCTTTGCTCTTTATGATAAATTAAGCAATGGTGTTTGTCAAGATTAAAAATAAAGAATGTGAAAAAGTATTTTACATATATTTGTATATCAGGTACTCCATACCTTAGTAGCGAAAATTCTACGTCCTTTATTTGCGACAGAGGATAACGGTGAAAGAGTATTATTTCAGAAGAATATGAAGGATATATTTCATATTTTGATGGAACACAGTAGTCCGAAACTGGCGAAGTATTTGCCGGAGAAATGGAAACATAAGTTTATAGATGATGTGAGAGGTTATTATCAACCAGAACAATTAAGCTAAATTAGCTAAATTTAATTTACCCATTAACTTAAATATAATATAATACCCATAACAACAGTTATTTTGGAGGAGGTTGTTATGGGTATTTTTTTTGATGAGGAGTCACGCTCCTTTAAGTTTGATACGAAAAACAGCAGCTATGTGATTTCGGTGGTCGACGACGAGGGTTTCATCGGTCACGCATACTATGGGGACAGAATAAGCGATGCGGACGTGAATTATCTTCTTAGAACGGACGAGAACCCGTTCGTGCCGTCGAAGAATAACAGGGAGAGGGGCTCATTTTTCGATGCTTTTCCGTCTGAGTATCCGGGAAACAATGTGGGTGATTACAGAGAGGGCGCCATATCGGTGCGCTGCGAGGACAACAGCCGCGCGGTGAGCCTTGTTTACGCCGGGCACAGGATATATGAGGGCAAGCCCGGGTTAAAAGGACTTCCGGCGACATTTGCAGGAGATAAGGATAGCAGTGCGGATAATGACAATAAGGTGTATACGCTCGAAATCGACGCGCTTGACCCGTGCATCGGACTTGGGGCGACATTTTTCTACAGTGTTTTTCCTGAGCAGGACGTGATAACAAGGAGTGTTAAGTTAAAAAATAACTCGGACAAAAATATTTTTATCACAAAGGTTATGTCCGCAGCGCTTGACCTGCCTGATGATGGCTACGAGCTGCTCTCACTTCACGGCTCATGGGCGAGAGAGCGCAAGATGGAATTTAGAAAAATCGGCTACGGCAAGCAGAGCGTGGGCTCCATCAAGGGTAAATCCTCACATCAGGAGCACCCGTTTATCGCACTGGTTGATAATGGGGCTTCGCAGAAGAACGGTCATGTCTATGGCTTTAATTTTGTGTATTCGGGAAATTTTCTTGCACAGGTCGAGAAAAATCAGTTTGACAGTTTGAGGGTTCTCATGGGTATCCACCCGGAGAATTTTGAGTGGAAGCTCGAGCCCGGGGAGGAGTTTCAGGCACCAGAGGTGGTGATGACGTATTCAGCCTAGGGAATTGGCGCAATGACGACAAACCTGCAAGACCTTTACAGGGAGCATCTTATAAGAAGCCCGTATAAGGACAAGAAGCGCCCGATACTCATAAATAACTGGGAGGCTACATATTTTAATTTTGATACGGAAAAGCTTCTCGCCATTGCGCGCGAGGCAAAAAAGAGCGGAATAGAGATGCTTGTCATGGACGATGGGTGGTTTGGTCACAGAAATGATGACAGCACGAGCCTTGGCGACTGGTTCGTGAACGAGGAAAAGCTGCACGGCGGTCTCAAATACCTCGTCGACGAGGTGAACAAAATCGGACTCAAGTTCGGAATATGGTTTGAGCCCGAGATGATTTCCCCTGAGTCCAAGCTCTACGAGGAGCACCCTGACTGGGCTATCGCCATTCCGGGGCGCGAGGCGTGCCGCTCGAGAAATCAGTATGTGCTCGATTTGTCGAGACCCGAGGTTGTGGAATACTGCTATGAGGCGGTTGCCGGAATACTCAGCAGTGCCAATATCGAGTATGTGAAATGGGACATGAACCGTGAGCACACAGACCTTCACAGCAATTACCTTCCTGACGACAGGCAGGGCGAGCTCGAGCACAGGTACATGCTCGCGGTGTATGAGCTTCAGGAAAGGCTAACGAAGGAATTTCCAAATCTTCTGCTTGAGAACTGTTCCGGCGGCGGAGCGAGATTTGACGCGGGAATGTTGTATTACAGCCCGCAGATATGGTGCTCGGACGACACAGATGCAATCGAGAGGCTCGCTATACAGGAGGGAACAGCCCTCATTTATCCGCTCTCCGCGATGGGAGCGCATGTGTCCGACTGCCCGAACCACACCGTCGGCAGGGTGACACCGTTCAAGACAAGGGGCGATGTGGCTCTTTGCGGAACCTTCGGCTACGAGCTTGACATCACAAGAATACCGCAGGAGGACAGAGCTGCCATTCCGGGGCAGATTGCGGCCTACCACAAGTATAACGACCTCGTAAGAAACGGCGACTACTACAGAATTGCCTCGTATCAGGAAAATAATCTCTACGACTGCTACATGGTGGTGGCAAAGGATAAATCAGAGGCGCTCCTGACCTACGTTCAGGTGCTTAACAGACCGAATTTCAAGAGCAGAATGATCAAACTTGACGGGCTCGAACCAGATAAGGAATACAAGATACTGTATGAGGGGGCAGATAACGAGGACAGTAACGACAGCAATAAGGCTCCGGTGCTTCACGGTGACACGCTTATGAGTGCAGGGCTTAAAATACCTAATATGTGGGGGGATTTCAAGAGCACGCTGGTGCATTTGAAGGAGGTACTCAGGTGAAAAAATCAGTGCGCCTTGCGGACATAGGCGCAAGGCTGGGCGTGAGCACGGTCACGGTGTCGAAGGCACTCTCGGGACAGAAGGGCGTCAGCGACACGCTCAGAAAACAGATAGTGGAGCTTGCCGACAGCATGGGCTATGTGCCGCCGTCAAAGGAGCCGAGGCAGGCAAAAGACAGAAGTTATACGCTGGGCGTGCTCGTGGGCGAGCGATACATAGACAAATACGACTCCTTTTATCTGCAAATGTACAAGCAGATAACGGGGCGTGCCATCGCGCGGGAGTGCTTTGCGGTCATGGAGCCTGTCAGCATAGAGGCTGAGAAAAAACATGAGCTTCCGAGGCTTGTGACTGACAACAGGGTGGACGGAATAATTGTCATGGGGCGGCTTAGCTGGGGCTACCTCGAGTTTCTGGGTGAAAACAGCAGCTTGCCGATGATATACCTTGACTTCTGCGACAATAAGAAGGAAGCCGATGCGGTCATATCTGACAGCTACTACGGAGCGTACAGACTGACAAACTATCTTTTTGAGATGGGACACACAAAGATAGGTTATATCGGAACAGTGCTCGCCACAGGTTCAATCACGGACAGATATATGGGGTATCTGCGAGCGATGATGGAGCACGGCTGCGAGGTCAGGCAGGACTGGATAATCGAGGACAGGGAGAGGGAGCATGGTAGCATAGACCCCGAAAAATACATTTGTCTGCCCGATGAGCTTCCGACAGCGTTTGTGTGTAACTGCGACCTTGCCGCGAGCTATCTTATAAGAAAACTTGAGGCGCGAGGGCTGAGTGTTCCGCAAGATATCTCAGTGGTCGGCTACGACAATTTTATCTACCCGGGGATGTGCGATGTGGAGATAACGACATATGAGGTTGACATAAAGGAGATGGCGCGAAGAGCCGTTCACACCCTGATTAAAAAAATATCGGGGGAGGATTACAGGCGCAGAGTGTACATTGTCGAGGGGCAGCTTGTGATTAAGGAAAGCGTGAGAAGGATTTAAGAGGTGCAAAATCATGTATTGGGAAGGAGACGGTAAGAGATGGATAATGTGATTGTCACACCGGGCGTTGATACCATAATGGGGGATGAGGCGCTCAGGGTAATGAAGAGCGAGGTCACTGACGAGCTTACATTGAGGATAATTCCGTTCTGGAAGAGTCTGCTTGACGATGAGGACGGGGGCTATTATGGGTGGCTTTCGTATGATTTGAAGTTAGACAGGAAGGCGGAGAAGGGCTGTATCTTAAACAGCAGAATAACGTGGTTTTTTGCAAATGCATACACACTTTTGAAGGACAAGTGCCTTCTGAAGGAGGCGGAGCATGCGTACACGTTTATGAGGGATAAATGCATCGACAGGGAGTACGGCGGAATATTCTGGTCGGTGACGCACGACGGCAAGCCGCTTGACACGACAAAGCATACATACAATCAGGCGTTTGCGATATATGCGCTCTCATCATACTATGAAGCGGCACACGACGAGGAGGCTCTCAGCCTTGCCTATGATTTGTACAAGGTGATTGAGACAAAATGCCGCGATGACGAGGGTTATCTTGAGGCGTTTACAAGAGATTTCAAGCCGGCGAGCAATGAGAAACTGTCCGAGAACGGAGTCATGGCGGGCAGGACGATGAACACGCTGCTCCATGTCTTTGAGGCGTACACGGAGCTGTACCGCGTGACCGCGGACGAGGAGGTTAAGGGCAAGCTATATGACATTTTAAATCTTTTTGCGGATAAGATGTACAATCCTGAAAAGAAGCGTCAGGAAGTATTTTTTGACATGGACTACAATTCACTTATTGACCTTCATTCCTACGGACATGATATCGAGACCTCGTGGCTGATTGACAGGGGCATCGAGATAATCGGCATGCAGGAGAAGCGTCAGGGCATAAATGACGGCGTATATAAAAAGCTCTATGACAAGCTCACTCCAATCACAAGGGCGCTTGCAAAACATGTCTACGAGGAGGCGTTTAACGGCAACTCCCTTGCAAACGAGTGCGAGCGCGGAGTCGTGAATACGACGAGAGTGTGGTGGGTTCAGGCGGAGACTGTGCTCGGTTTTTTGAATGCGTACGAGAAAAATCCCGATGCGCGCGAGTACAGGGACGCGGCACTCTCGGAGTGGGAGTACATTCAGGCGTACCAGATTGACAGGAGACCCGGCTCCGAATGGTTCTGGACGACCAACGAGGACGGAACGCCTCAGGAGGGCAGACCGATTGTGGAGCCGTGGAAGTGCCCGTACCACAATGGGCGCATGTGTATGGAGATTATGAAGAGAATATGTGATTAAAAGGAGAATATCTAATATGATACATGAACGATATTACATCGAGAAGGCGAAGCAGGAGGCTTTGCTTGCGAGAAAGAACAACAAGAGTGACTTTTACAATGGAATTTATGACAGGTATGAGTATCCGGTGCTGACGAGGGAGCATACGCCGATTGAGTGGAGATATGATTTGAATAAGGAGACAAATCCTTATTTTATGGAGCGTCTCGGCATTAATGCGGTTATGAACTCGGGTGCGATTATGTTGAACGGAAAATACTATCTCATTGCCCGCATTGAGGGAAACGACAGGAAGTCATTTTTCGGTGTAGCGGAGAGCGACAATGGAGTGGACGGTTTCAGGTTCTGGGACTATCCGGTTGTGCTGCCGGACACCTGCCCGGAGGAGACAAATGTGTACGACATGCGCCTCACGCAGCATGAGGACGGATATATTTACGGCGTGTTCTGCTCGGAGAGCAAGGACAGGGCTTCAAACGACCTCTCGGCTGCGGTTGCTGCGGCTGGAATTGTGAGGACGAAGGATTTAAAGACTTGGGAGAGGCTTGACAATCTCACGACGCTTCACTCACCGCAGCAGAGAAATGTCGTGCTTCACCCGGAGTTTGTCGACGGCAAATATGCTTTTTACACAAGACCTATGGACGATTTCATTGAGACGGGAAGCGGCGGAGGCATCGGTTTCGGGCTTTGTGACGACATAACACATGCCGTTATAGATGAGGAAAAGATGACAAGCATCAGAAAGTACCACACAATCACCGAGGTAAAAAACGGGGCGGGAGCGACGCCGATTAAGACGGAGCGCGGCTGGATACATATTGCTCACGGCGTCAGAAATACGGCAGCGGGGCTTCGCTATGTAATCTACGCTTTTGCCACGGATTTAAACGACCCTGCGAAGGTTATTGCCGAGCCGTCCGGGCTTTTAATCGGACCTAGAGGCGACGAGAGAGTCGGCGATGTCAGCAATGTGGTGTTCACCAACGGTGCCATTGTAAATGAAAAGAATGAGGTGTTCATCTACTATGCCTCCTCGGACACAAGACTTCACGTCGCAACGACCACGATAGATAAGCTCGTGGACTATGTGTTCAACACACCGCAGGACCCACTCCGCTCACCTGACTGCGTAAAGCAGAGATGTGCGCTGATTGAGAAAAATATGGAGCTGCTGGGAAAGGGCAGATAACAATAAATTTAATTGTGGAGGGTATTTTTTATGTTTATAAGTCCGTCCGACCCGCGTTTAACCTACTGCGGGCGAATAGATTTTGATGACCCGGAGGCACCTGTTCTGGTGTACGCGTCAAGCTATGTGACATTCCATTTTACGGGAAGCTTTGTGAAGGTGCGTCTTACTAACAAACGTTCCTGCTGGAGCAACAGAATGGGCTGCATTGTCGATGGAGTGCAGACGGCAGTGCTGCTTGAGGAGGACGACGGTGAGCACGAGTACACTATTTTTTCGCAGGAGGCAGAAGCACATGGCACAAAATGGCATGAGCTGATGTTTTTCAAGCGGCAGGACTCGGCAGATTATGTGGTTTTACATGGCTTTGAGCTCGAGGACGGGGCGCAGATAGCGGTAAATGAGGCCGAAAATGACAAGAAGCTAAAGCTTGAGGTATACGGTGACAGTGTCTCCTGCGGCGAGGTTTCGGAGGCGGTCGACTATGTCGGAAAGCAGGACCCGCCTCACAACGGAGAATTTTCAAATAGCTGGTACTCCTACGCATGGCTGACGGCGAGAAAATTAAACGCGAAGCTTCACAACATCTCGCAGGGAGGAATTGCGCTCCTTGACGGAACAGGGTATTTCGGCGCGCCGGGGTATCTGGGTGTGGAGTCCTGCTATGATAAGATAGAGTATCTTCCCGACCTCGGGGAAGTAAAACAGTGGGATTTTAGCGGATACACGCCCGATGTCGTGGTGGTTGCGATAGGGCAGAACGACGCCCACCCGGACAATTACATGGTAAGGGACTATAACTGTGCGAAGGCAGATATATGGCGCAGTCACTATGAGGCGTTTGTGAGAAGGCTCATGGAGCTCTACCCGTCGGCGCAGATAATTCTCGCCACGACCATTCTCATGCACGATGCTGCCTGGGACAGGGCGATAGACGAGGTGTGTGTGCGGATTGCCTCCGAGAGGGTGCATCATTTCCTATATAAAAGAAACGGTACAGGAACTCCGGGGCACATCAGAATACCCGAGGCGGAGGAGATGTCGGAGGAGCTTGCGGGGTACATACGGGAGATTACAAAGAAGGAGTGAGGTATATGAACGAGCTGGCAAAATATATAGATTTCGGGCAGGGAGTTGCAAATCCGGGGTATATTTGGGATATAAAGAATGTTATGAAGAGGGCTGAGGCGGGAGAGAAGCTCACGATAGGTTTTATCGGGGGGTCGATAACTCAGGGGAGCTTGTCGTCCACGCCGCAGAAATGTTATGCTTATCTTGTGTACGATTGGTGGGTCAGGACTTTTCCGCAGTCGGAGTTTAAGTATGTGAATGCGGGCATCGGCGGAACCACGTCGCAGTTCGGCGTGGCGAGGGCGGAGGACGATCTGCTTGCACAGGAGCCGGATTTTGTGATTGCGGAGTTTTCGGTAAACGATGAAAGCACGGGGCATTTTATGGAGACCTACGAGGGTCTGGTGAGAAAAATTCTTTCCTCAAAATCACACCCTGCGCTCATGCTTGTGCACAATGTATGCTACAACAATGGCGCGAGCGCGGAGCTCGTACATTCGAGGATTGCAAGGCATTACAATATTCCGTCGGTCAGCATGCAGAGCACGCTGTACAGGGCACTTTTAAACTGCAAATTTGACAACAGAAGAATTACTCCCGACGACCTTCACCCGAATGACTGCGGGCATGAGCTTGTGAGCATGGTGATTACAAAAAGGCTTGAGCAGATAAAAAATACCGTGAAGGCTGAGTATGAGACTGCAAAATCCGCGAGACCGGGACAGGCGCTCAATAAATGTGTTGAGACGGCACTTCCGGCACCGCTCACGGCAGACGCCTACGAGGATTCCGTGAGATATCAGAACTATAATTCCACCCCTGAGCTTGACGGCTTTGAGGCGGATATGTCCGAACAGAGGGATATAACCGATTGCTTTAAGAAGGGCTTTACCGCGTCAAAGAAGGGGGCGTCCATCACCTTCAAGGTAAATGGAAGCTGCATCGCGGTTCAGTTTAGAAAGACGATCCACAAGCCTGCACCGGTTGCGGTTGCAATTATTGACGGGGACGAGGAAAATGCAGTGACGCTCGATGCCAATTTCGATGAGACCTGGGGGGATAAGCTTGAGCTGTACACCCTGCTGGAGCACGGTGAGAACAAGGAGCATATCGTGCAGATTAAGCTTGTGGAGGCAGGTGAGACGGACGTGTCTGAATTTTATCTTGTGTCGGTGATCGGGAGCGGGCGCGGTTAAAAGTGAGATAAACTTTTTTGTCAAAAATGTTTTTTGACAGTTACAAAAAATATAGAAAATGGAGAAGAGTATGTTTCGAGACGATTTTGTGTGGGGCGTTGCGAGCAGCGCCTACCAGATAGAGGGCACTGACCCGGACGACGGAAGGGGCAAGTGTGTGTGGGACGTGTTTACCGAGGAGGGGCATATACACGAAAATCAGAACGCCTACACGGCGTGCGACCATATGCATCGCTACAGGGAGGACTATGCCCTTATGAGGCAGTTCGGCATAAAGGCATACCGCTTTTCGATGAACTGGGCGAGAATACTCCCGGAGGGGACGGGAAGGGTAAACCAGAAGGCAGTTGATATGTACCGCGACATGATTATGGCGATGAAGGAGAATGGAATTACCCCGTACATAACGATGTTTCACTGGGAGCTTCCGCAGGCGCTTCAGGTGAAGGGCGGCTGGCTGAATCCTGAGATTGTGGACTGGTTTGGAGAGTATGCGAAGGTGGTTGCCGAGAATTTTGCTGATTTGTGCGATTATTTTATCACGATAAATGAGCCGCAGTGTGTTGTGGGGCTTGGACATCTGAGCGGGGTTCATGCTCCGGGTGTAAAACATTCAATTACGGACACCTTTCAGATTGCACACAATCTTCTGAAGGCGCATGGTCAGGCTGTGATAAATTTAAGAAAATATGCGGGCAAGCCAATCAAGGTCGGCTATGCGCCGACGGGCGGCGTGGCATATCCTTACACTGATGCACCGGAGGATATCGAGGCTGCTAAGAAGGTGTACTTTGGTTTTTACAACCCGATGGACAACTGGACATGGAATGTCGCTTGGTTTTCCGACCCTGTATTTTTGGGGCATTACCCGGAGGAGGGACTTAAAAAGTTTGAAAAATATCTTCCGGTCATCACTGATGAGGATATGGAGCTTATCCACCAGCCGCTCGATTTCATGGGGCAGAATATATACAATGGATACTATGTCCGCGCGGGAAAAGACGGGGAGCCGGAGCTCGTTGACAGGGAGCCGGGATTTCCGCGCACCGCGATGGGCTGGTCTGTCACGCCGAGGGCATTTTACTACGGCATAAGGTTCCTCTACGAGAGGTATAAGCTTCCACTCTACATAACCGAGAACGGAATGTCCTGCCACGACCTGGTAAGCAGCGACCACAAGGTTCATGACCCTAACCGCATAACCTTCCTTGAGAGTTACATCAAGGGAATGGAAAAAGCCATCGACGAGGGCGCAGACGTCAGGGGCTATTTTGAGTGGACCTTCCTCGACAACTTTGAGTGGGCTGACGGCTACACGCAGCGCTTTGGGCTTGTCTATGTCGACTTTGCGACGCAGGAGCGCATACCGAAGGACTCCGCCTGCTGGTACAGGGAGGTCATTGAGACTAACGGAAAGAGCCTGCCGGAAACGGGGGTATTGTGGTGCTGAATAAATAAGATGTTGGGGTCAAATAGGCTTGTTTATGTATTGAATGTATAACGGAATATATTTATGTATATCGACTCCAGTTGTACGAAGTAAGATGTTCTAAGAACTCTGAAAAATGTTTTCTATAATATACGCCACCGAAGCAAAGCATACCTCCGTGTATGCATTGCTTCTAAAGCAGCGTCCGTGCTGCTTTTGGCTGGGCGATTGGCAGAGTTCTAAGAACATCTAAACTTCTCACAAAAGTCGCGATATGCATAAACATATTCCGTTATACATAGCAAATTTTTTCCTATTTGACCTCAACATCATAAAAATTTAATTTATGGAAATAATAAACAGTAAAAATGCAAGCTTGGATAAAAATATACATTTTGTATTTATTTTTATCCGGGCTTATGCTATATTGGGGATATAAACGGAGGGTTGGTGAAGATGAAAAATATATATCTTGTGAATTATTCCGTTAAGGGAATAAAAACGCTTGATGAGCTTGTATCGTTGTCATTTTACAAGAAAACCATCACAAGAAATCCTGACACGCAGGACTATAATATTAAGGGAATTTACGGAATGAACGGTTCGGGCAAATCGGCAATCATATCGTCTGTGGATATTTTGCGGAATATTCTTGTCGATGCTGCATATTTGAATAATCCGATTGTCCAGAAAAATCTTGAGGCAATCATTAATAAGAAGCTTGGAGAGCTATATATACAGGCAGATTATATGATAAAAGGCGCGAACGACCCGGTGCTTTTTAAATATATGGTGACACTGTCAAAGGATAATACCGGCAGATATGTTATCTCCAGGGAGCAGTTATCGTTTAGAAGAGCATTGTCAAAAAGTGAGTCAATGGCGGTTCTTTTTGATGTGGCTGACGGAGAGCTTGTGTCGGCCTACACAGATGAAGGGGGGGACGAGTTTTATACGGACATATTAAATAAGACCATGAATCTGTTGTCGACAGCCTCGGTCAGTTCCATTTTCAATAAAAAGTTTCTGGACACAAAATCAAATATACCTCCAAAAACAAAAAGTGTTTTGTGGATAGGCATATTTGGTCTTTTTGCGTTTGGCAGAAGGCTGCATGTCTATCTTGACCAGTCCGATGACCATACGGAGTATGTTGCTTTTAATTCGCTGAAATCATATCTTGATAGTGAAAATTATAATGATGAATTTGACTCAATGATAAACAATTTGCGGGACATGGACAATGATTTCCTGAATGTGTTGACGATAAGGGGAAATCGTGTGCTTAAGAGCTTATACGGGCAATATGAGGAGACAATTTCTAAATTATATGAATTTTTACACATTTTCAAGTCGGACCTGCGGGAAATTGAAATTGACAAAAAAGAGAATAAAGACTTTTGGGTCTGCGATTTGGTCATGGTGTATGACGGATATAAAATACACACGGAATATGAGAGCACGGGTATAAAAAAGCTCATAAAATTATTCGCATATATAAATGAAATGGTGCGTGGCGGGATAGTTTTCATCGATGAGTTGGACTCAAATCTCCATGATGTATATTTGTGCGCCCTGCTTGAGTATCTGATGGAGTACGGACAGGGACAGCTCTGTTTTACAACGCACAATGTGGGACCTATGGACGTTTTAAAGCAGCATAAGAAGTCCATCGATTTTCTGTCTGAAAATCATAAAATTTACCCGTGGACGACCAACGGCAACTACTCTCCTTCCAAGCTCTACAGAAACGGAATGATAGAAGGGTCGCCGTTTAACGTCGACGCAACAGATTTTATCAGCATATTCGGGGCTGGTGCGGAGGACGAATAATGGGACTTCAGATAATTTTTGTCGTTGAGACGACCAGAAAATGCAACTCAGACTGGATATATATAAAGGATACGATAGAGCATTTTTATTCGTATGAACGCACGCAGGTTAAGTTCAGTGTTGTATATATGGAAGGAAAGTGGAAGTACAATAAAAAAGAGAAGGAAATCAACAATCTGATTTCACAATATAGGGCAGCCTCGAAAAATAATCAGTCGAAGGTAATATTCTGTTTTGATTGTGATGATTATGACATCAATCAGGAAGATGCAGATTTTTTGAATGGGGCAAAAAGATATTGTGATGAAAAAGAATATGAATTTGTCTGGTTCTGCAAAGATGTTGAACAGGTGTATTTAGGAGATAAGGTTGTTGACGACCAGAAGAAGAAAACAGCGGCAAAATTCAAGGAAAGAAAGCTGATATTAAAGGTCAGTCAAAAACAGCTCTCCGCAAATAATTTCCGCGCAAATTCCAGCAATATCATGCTGGTTCTGGACCGCATCGGGGAGCTAAAACGAAAGTGAATATTTAACAAGATTAGGGTGTCAAAACATGTTGATTTAATCTGTGAGTGTATAACGTGTTATATTTATGCATATCGACTCCGATTGTACGAAGCTAAGATGTTCTAAGGACTCTGATATATTTTTTATAAAATGCCCGCCACTGTTGCAAAACCAGCCCTCCGTGGCTGTTTGCAACTCAGTCAGCCTCCATGCTGACTGTGGCTGTACAGTCAACAGAGCCCTAAGAACATCTAAGCTTCTCACAAAAATCGCGACAGTGTAAGACCGCCCGGTAATATGAGCTTTGCTTAATGACTACCGCTTAAAAGTTTAATGCATATTATCAGGCGGTAATAGTTGCGTCAGAAGAAAGAAAAAATAGCTGTACATACCGCTTGCGTTAGCAAACATCTATCTCAGGCGGTAAAATCAACACCTTATTGTTACCAAAAGAGCTGATATACGAGAAATAATACGGCTTATTAGAACAAGAAAGTAAATCAAGCGGTAATATACAACTGAAATACAAAAAAATAGAGTATATTTTACCGCCGCCGTGTGGAAATAGTCCGGTCAGGCGGTAATTCATTTTTTAACAACGCCATTGTGAAAATTTAAAGGAAGAAGGGGCTGTAAAAAAACTCCTTTAATAGAAAAATGGCTATGGGCTCGCGCCCATAGCCATTTTTTGGTATAATGAATTTATGCTACTAAATACAAAAACCAATAATAATTATACAGCACGTCAGTTGAAATTACCATTAGAAATTGAAAAAATTATTGATATTTCTGATCCGGTATATACTTTTTGCGAAGTTATGGATCACATTGACCTATCAGGATATTTTGTGGAAAAGAAAGGCTGCAAAACAGGTCGCCCAAGATGTGATGCAGAAAAGTTACTCAAAGTAATACTCTTCGCTTTTATGGAGCAGGGGTTCTGTTCACTTCGTGAAATTGAGAAACTGTGCAGGACAGATATCCGATACATGTATCTTCTTGATGACATGAAAGCGCCATCCTTTGTTACGTTCGGAAACTTTATCCGTGATGAACTTACAACTGCAATTGAAAAAATATTTATTGATGTTAATTCTTACATTTTTAAAGCAGACAATGTTGATTTGCAACACACATATATTGATGGTACAAAAATTGAAGCCAATGCAAACAAGTATACATGGGTATGGAAGAAATCCTGTATGACGAACAGAGACAAAATGTTTACCAAAATCACAGCACTTATTAACGCCATGAACAACGATGTTTTATATCTTTTAGGGGTAAAATTTGAAACCCGTGAAGAGTATGCAATTGAGTATTTAGAGACACTCATTGAAAAATACTCTGATATAGTCGGCCTTGATAACTCGACATTTGTTAATGGCAAAGGCCACCGCAGGAGCATTCACCAGAAACAATATGAAGAAATGGCAGGTTATATAAGCCGGTTAAAGAATTATGCCCGGCATATAGAAATATGTGGTGAATCAAGAAACAGTTATTCAAAGACAGATCATGATGCAACCTTTATGAGAATCAAAACTGACTACATGGGAAATGACCGGCTTCTTCCGGCTTACAACATGCAAATCGCTATATGCGACGAATACATAGCAGCAGTTGATGCCAAACCTTATGCTTCAGATATGGAGTGCTTTGTTCCGTTAATGGAAAAGTTTCATGATCTCTATGGACATTATCCAAAGTATCCTGTAGCCGATGCCGGATATGGTTCTTATAATAATTATCTCTACTGCGAAGAACATGGCATGGAAAAGTTTATGAAGTTCACCATGTTTGAAAAAGAAACTAAAGATGACAAATATCACAATAATCCTTACCGAATCAGTAACTTCAGGCAGGATGAATCAGGTAATTTGATCTGTCCAAACGGAAAGAGTTTCATCTACAAATATGATAGGCATGTAAAAGGTAACAGGTATGGCAGGACAGAAGAGATTTATGAATGTGAAGATTGTACCGGCTGTCCGTATAAAGACGATTGCTGCAGGAAAGCCGGTGGAAACCGAATTGCCCGCTTGAACAGAGAATTAACGGCTATACATCGTGAAGTAATAGATAACCTTGAGTCAATACATGGAGCTCTGCTGAGAATGAATCGAAGTATTCAGGCAGAAGGAACCTTTGGAACAATCAAATGGAACAGAACCTACAAAAGATTATTTAGAAGAGGTGAGAAAGCTGTACTTTTGGAGTTCACCTTAATTTCGTGTGGTTTCAACCTGTACAAGTATCACAATAAGAAAAATCGCCAGATACGAGCAGCCTGATAAATTTAAACTGAATATATAAAAACAGCTCATATTTCTATGGGCTTATTAAAGTACCCTAAAAATAGAATAAAATAACATAAACGAGGCACTTGCCAACGAATGTGGGCAAGTGCCTCATTTCAACGCTGTTTTTTTACAGCACCTTCTTCCTTTATCCCATAAAACATATTTCTATATAATTGCTATTTAAGTCTCCTGACCACCCGCATTTCCGTTTCCGCTATTTCCACCGCCACTGGGAGGAGTCATACCGGAACTGCCGTCCGGAGGAGTCATGCTGCCATCGCCGCTAGGAGGAGTCATATCACCGTTTCCGCCCGGGAAGCCGCCGTTGCTGCCGTCAGGTCTCTGACCGCCCATGTCGTTGCTGTCGCCATCAGGTCTCTGACCACCCATGCCGCCGCCGTTTCCGCCCGGGAAGCCGCCCATTCCCATGCCGCTTCCGTAGATGGTGCTGTCCATGGTCACTGTGGTTTCGTAGGTGCCTGCCTTGATGGTGTATGTGTTTCCGACCACGATGTCAGGTGAGCTTATGACAACGCTGCTGTAGGTCTTGTCGGACTGCCATGAGAGAAGCTCGTTTCCAGACTCGTCGAGGAGACTTATTGTCGTTCCGGCAGCCTGTGTCGTGAAGGTCACGAGGATACTTCCCTGTGTTGAGGAGGAGCCGAAGTTCTCAGCCATTCCCGATGCGCCTGCGGCAATCAAGGTTCCGCCTGTGATTGAGCTCTCGCCGTCGTAATCGAGGGCTCCGTCTGCACTTGACTCGGGACCGGATACATATATCCCGCCGCCGGATACATAGAGATTTCCGTTGGAGTCTATTCCGTCGCCGTCCGCATCGATGTAGATTGTGCCGCCGTTGATGTAGATGTTCGCATCGGAGTTGGCTGCGAAGGCGTCAGGACCGAAGCCGCCAAAGCCGCTTGAGTCTGTTCCGCCTGCGGCGTTTATGCCATCGTCGGAGGCGTTTATGTTTATTGTTCCGTCGTTTACCGTTACGGTGAGACCCTCAAGACCCTCGTAGCAGTCGGTTATATCGATATAACCATTGTTTACTATAAGGGCATCGTCGGCATGTATGCCGTCATCGCCCGTGTCTATTGTGAAGCTGCCGCCGTTTACGGTTACGTTGGAGTTGCTGTGAAGTCCGTCATCGGTGGAGTTGATTACGAAGGTTCCGGCATTTACCGTGAGGTCTCCGTCAGCCTTGAGCCCCTTGGTGCTGGTGTCGCTGTCAGTGCCCTCGGTTGTGATGTCAAAATCACCGTCCTCGATAAGGAGATAATAACCGGCATCTATGCCGTCGCCTTCGGCGGTTATGTCAAAGGTTCCGTCTGCGATGTAAACAAAGCCTTTTGTGTCATCGTCATCATTCTCTGCATGTATGCCGTCTTTGCCGGATACGATTGTGAAGCTGCCGTCCGCTATTCTTACGCTGTCCTTGGCTGAGAGACCGTGGCTTGCGGCTGTGATGTTATAAGTGCCACTTGTGATAACAAGGTCGTCCTTTGAGACGATGCCGTGACCTGCCGCAGCGTTTATTGTGAGGCTGCCACTTCCGTTGAGCGTCAGATCGTCTTTGGAGAAAATGACTGCGTCGATATTGTTATCGTCTATTGCGATGTACTCACCTCCGTTTGACAGCGTGTTCTCGGAGCCGGCGGCAAGCGTGATGAATACCTTGTCAGCCTTGCAGACATATATGGCTGCCGAGGTGCTGCTGTTTATGTTGGCGTTGTCGAGCACGAGCTGGATTTTCGCGCTGTCATCGGCATCAATTATAATCATGCCGTCATTTAATGTGCCCGATATAATGTACGTTCCTTCCTCAGTTATGGTTGCCGTGGAACCTGAAATCGTGACGGAATCCGAGCTGCTGCTTATGGTGTCGCCGCCAAGGACGAGCTTTACGCTTGTGCTCTCATCGTAGCCGATTTCCTTGTCGCGGTTGGTGAACATATCAGATGTGTCAACGGAGGTGACGGCAGATATGGTGGTGGAAGTTATTTTTCCGTCTGAATTGTCAGTGATGCCCGAAGTTGTTGCCGAACTGCCTGAGCTTACTGTTGTGGAAATCTCAGTGGAGCTGCTGTCCGTGGCTGTGCTTGAATTGTTGGCACTGCACCCTGTGACCAGCATGGCTGATATCAGGGCAGCAGATAAAAGTTTGTTGTATTTAATCATGGTGAAAACTCCTTTCTATAACATTATAGCCTGGTTGTCCTGCTTGGATACCGTGATCTCGAGATTGCCGTTTCTGCAACGGAGCTTGTTTATCATCTCTTTTACCGATGCGTTTCCAAGAAGGGTGATGTTGTAGGTAAGCCTGAACATGCTTCCCATGTTGGTTGTCTTGACCTGAACGAGTTCAAATTCCGATGTGTAGTCCTTGAATATCTCCTCGAAAACCTCGTCATAGTCGAGATCCTCAGGGATTGTGATGTGAAGTGTCTTGTAGAGTGAGCCTCTGCCCTTGCTCTTTCTCTCAATCTCAGTGTAGATTATGAAGATAACCGCCATAATTACCGAGAAAAGTATTGCATATGCGAGGTAGCCCATTCCTGTGATAAGTCCGGCAGCCATCGCGAGGAAGATTGCACCGATTTCCTTTGCAGAGCCCGGGGCTGAACGGAAGCGGACGAGCGAGAAGGCTCCGGCTACAGCTACACCTGCGCCGACATTTCCGTTTACCATCATTATGACCATGCACACGGTAGCCGGGAGAAGTGCGAGTGTTACGACGAAGCTCTTGGAGCTTCTTGTGCGGTAAATGTACATTCCGGCAAAAATCAAACCGATTAAAAGAGCTGTTCCGATGCACAGGAAAAAGTCTGTGACGGATATTACATTTGTCAAATCTGAGTCGAAAATTCCTTTAAATATATTGTTAAGCATAATTAATCTCTCCTAAATTCTTATTATAGTGTTTCATATCCTTGTAGGCTGCGCCGTACTTGGAAAATGAAGTTTTGTATATTTTCTGTTCCGTGAGGAAATCCGTCATCCACATCGGTATGCCGCCGGGGGTCTTGATTTCCATGAGCACCTGATTTTTGGCAATCAGCGGGGCTCCGTATACCGCGCTGGTGAGTGACACGTCGTCGTCGCGATAGAGAATGTTCTCATCGAAGGTGACTCTGAAATCGCTTCCGTCCGTCGAGTAGAATGCCTCGCGCTCGTAGCTTAGGAATACTGCCGGTCTCAAAGTCTGGTAATAGCTGCAAAAATAATTGATTTCGTCGGCAATCTGTGATTTGACCGGAAGCGGGTGGTGCGCTGCAATGGCGTCCATCGTCGCGTCAAGCGGAAGAACAAGCCTTCTTTTATAAACCACCGATTTGTATTTTTTCTTCAATTCTAAGAATACGTTGTCGCTGCCGGATACATGACTGTAGCTTCTCACTCTCAATTTTTCCTTGTATGGAGGACCCTCGATGGAGTGCCTTGCCAGTCTGTAATTGTCTGTATCAAAGTAGATATTTCTTATTGTCGTGTGTCCGTATTTGTCGAGCTCCATATGTCCCTTCATAACCTTCAGGAGTAAATCTTTCTGCTCCCTGGTCATAAGGTACTTTAGCTCATATCTTTTGAACACGGTCTGAACTGCCATATAAACCACCTCTTTTATTTTGTTATGTATGTGCTTTGTTCTTTGTATGAGATGAGTTTAATGCCCGAACCCTAAATGAACTTAAAAATTATTTAAAGTTTTTGTAAAATGCAGAAAAATTTATGCGGGGGTATGTCATAAATCGTGCTTGAAATATGAACAGGTTGAATTTATTATATTGTCATAAAAGCACGTTTTTCATTACTATTTGTGCCGCTTCTCGGCGGCGGAATGGAGATTTATATGAGACTTCTTCTTGCGGAGGACGAGAAATCGCTCTCCAGGGCAGTCAAGGCGATACTTGAAAAAAATAATTTTTCCGTGGACGCGGTGTATGACGGCGTGGAGGCGCTGGAATATCTCGAGACCGGGAACTATGACGGTGTGATAATGGATGTGATGATGCCGCGCATGGACGGTATAACGGCGTTAAAGAAGCTGCGCGCGGCCGGCAGTATGGTTCCGGTGCTGGTGCTCACGGCAAAATCGGAGATTGACGACAAGGTGGAGGGGCTTGACAGCGGAGCTAACGATTATCTGATCAAGCCGTTTGACACGAAGGAGCTCTTAGCACGCATAAGGGCTATGACTAGGAATGCCGGCGCGGGCATGCACGCCGACTCATCAATGCATGTTGGCAATATAACGCTCGACACGGCAAGCTATGAGCTCTCATCGCCGTCGGGCTCCTACAAGCTCGCGAACAAGGAGTTCCAGATGATGGAGATGATGATGGCAAACCCGAAGCAGCTCATTTCCACGGAGCGCTTCATGGAGAAGATATGGGGATACGACAGCGAGGCTGAGATTAACGTGGTGTGGGTGTACATCTCTTATTTAAGGAAGAAACTCGATGCGCTTGACGCGGATATTCAGATAAAGGCAACGCGGAATGCCGGGTATTCACTTGAGGAAAAGGGAGAACGCAAAGGAAAGTAACGGATATAAAAGAGGAGCTGCCATGATTAAAAAACTTCGCAGAAAGCTTGTTGCAGTGGCGATGCTGTCGCTGTTTATTGTACTTCTTATTATAATAGGAACGGTAAATATTTTAAACTATACGAGAATGGTTGACGATGCACAGCGGACCATCAATATCTTGAAGGAGAATGACGGAAGCTTTCCAAAACCGGACATGACGCCGGGGCATGACAAGGATATATTTAAGGGAATGTCACCTGAGGCGCCGTATGAGAGTAGATATTTTTCCGTGTTGATGGACGCAAACGGGAATGTCAGCACCATAGACACGGGAAAGATTGCCGGGACGGACACCGACGAGGCGGCGGAGTATGCTGCGAGAGTCTTAGACAGCGGCAGGGCGGCAGGCTTTATGGGGCAGTACAGGTTCGCGGTCAAGGACAAGGATAGCGGGACGCTCATAATATTTCTGTACTGCGGTAGGGAAATCTCCAATTTCCGCTCGGTGCTGTTGATAAGTGTCGGGATATCGCTTGCCGGAATGTTGGCTGTATTTCTCCTGCTTGTATTTTTCTCGGGAAGGATTGTGAAGCCGGTCAGCGAGAGCTACGAGAAGCAGAAGCGTTTTATAACCGATGCGGGGCACGAGATTAAGACACCGTTGACCATAATTGACGCCGACGCGCAGCTTGTGGAGTTAGACTGCGGCGAGAATGAGTGGCTCGACGACATAAAGAAGCAGACGAAGAGACTGACGGCTCTCACCAATGACCTCATCTACCTTGCGAAGATGGAGGAGGGACAGAAAAATACCGTAAAAATAGAGTTCCCGCTGTCGGATATTGTTGAGGAGACTGCGGACTCGTTCAGGGCGCGCGCCATCAATGAGGGCAAGAGCCTTGAGATAAATATACAGCCCGGAATATCCTACTGCGGCGACGAGAAGGCGGTAAGACAGCTCGTATCGATACTTGTGGACAATGCGGTAAAATACGCTGACAGCGAAGGAAACATAAAAGTAAGCTTGACCAGCGCGGGCACGAAGCGGGCGGATACGTCAAAACAGGCAGCCACAGCTAAGCCGTCCGGTACATCGCGCTCTGTGAAGCTGGAGGTCTACAACACCTGTGAGCATATCGAGGCTGAGAGCGTGAAGCATCTTTTCGACCGCTTCTACAGGGCGGAGCAGTCGCACAATTCGCAGACGGGCGGCTATGGAATAGGGCTTTCCGTGGCTAAGGCGGTTGTGGAGGCGCACAGGGGAAAGATAAGCGCGTATACGCAGGACGGGAAGTCACTTAGGATAACGGTGGTTATGTGAACGCAGCAATAGTAGAGATTTTGGAGGTGAATTGCGAATGGGAATATACTTTAATCCGGGAAATGAAAGCTTTACACAGGCTAAAAACAGTATAATTTATGTTGACAAGACGATGTTACTTGATTTTCTTAACAAGAGGTTGTCCACAGAAGATAAGTGTATTGCCGTGAGCCATGCCAGACGTTTTGGCAAATCACATGCGGCAGGCATGATTGATGCCTATTATAGTCTTGGATGTGACTCTGCAGGACTTTTTGAGGATACCAAGATTGCTTCTGATAAAGGCTATAAGAAGTATATGAACAAATATAATGTAATACACCTTGACATATCATCTTTTTGGGATAATTTTAAGGATAATATTATTGAGAAAATTGAGGATTATATTTATGAAGATTTCAAGGCTTCTTTTGGCGATACCCTCAATTACGAATACAACCTTAGTTATAACCTTATGAAAATATATCAAAGTACCAAAGTTCCGTTTATCATCATTATCGATGAATGGGATTGTATAATAAGAAATAGCCGGAATGATGAATTGGTTCATAGGTATTTGCAGTTTCTTCATTCATTGTTCAAATCAGAGGAGTCAAAATCTTTCTTAGCATTGGCATACGTCACCGGTATTCTGCCTATCAAGAAGATAAAGGATGAGTCGGCTCTTAATAATTTTAGAGAGTACACAATGCTTAAATCAAAGCCTATTACAGAGTATTATGGCTTTACGGAAGATGAAGTAAAAGCCTTATGCATACAACACAATATGGATTTTGAAAGTACAAAAGCATGGTATAATGGTTATCTGATAGATGGGATACACATGTATAATCCTAACTCTGTATCTATGGCTATAAATAACCATGATTTTGATTCATATTGGAGGAATACTTCATCTTTTGCATCAATCAATACATTTATTACCATGAATTATGCGGGGCTTAAAGATGACATTATGTCAATGTTATCCGGCAAAATGGTAAGGGTAAATACTAATACCTTTAAAAATGATTTTTCAACAATAGCATCTAAAGATGATGCGTTGACGGCACTTATCCATCTGGGATATCTGGGATATGATGCAGACAGAAAGAAAGCTTTTGTGCCAAATTACGAGGTGGCAACGGCGTTTGAAGCAGCACTACAGACAGGTGAATGGTCAGAGATAGCCAGGGCAATTTCAACATGTGATGAACTGTTAGATGAGACAATCGAAGGCAATTCAGAGAGGGTTGCACAACTTATTGAGCTTGCCCATGATACCTACACTTCCGTATTGAAATATAATGATGAAAATTCACTTAGCTGTGTTCTCACGATGGCGTATTTTACTGCTCCGGCATATTACAATATTATTCGAGAAATGCCGGCAGGAAAAGGCTTTGCCGATTTTGCATTTATTCCGAGAGCTAATGCGGGATATAGACCGGCAATGATTGTAGAGTTAAAATATAATCAGTCAGCGGACACAGCCATAAAACAGATAAAAGATAACCGATATCAAGGCGCATTGGCAAACTACAGTGATAAAATCCTGCTTGTGGGTATTAACTACGATTCCGATGGAAAAGATAAAAAACATCATACCTGTATAATAGAAGAATATGTAAAAGCACAATAACAAAAATGTGGTAACTGAAAAATGGTTTTCAGTTACCACATTTTTATTTACTTATTCAATCTAAGCATTTCCGTATAAGCGAGAAGGAATGGTCCCACTCCCTTAGCGTCGTCCTTCACAACTGGCTCGGACATATAGTAGTCGAAGGTTCCGGAGCGCATCTGCTTGCCGCCGAGTCCTGCCACGAGGCAGATACCGCCGAGGTGCATCTCGCCGTTCTCGTCGGAGGAGAGATACTTGTCGCACACGCCGTTGAATGCCTTCACGCCGTACTCGCGGTAGCTTTCAGGAAGGTAGCCGAGGCGCACACCCTTTAAGAGCGCGTAAGCCATGATGGAGCTTCCGCTTGTCTCGAGATAGTTAGGAGCGAGCCTGCCGTAGTTTACAACCTGATACCACATGCCGCTCTCGTCCTGATACTTTAACATGGCTTCCATGAGGTCTGTGAAAGTGCTCTTTAAAAATTCGGTGTCGGCACAGTCAGGGTCAGCCTTGTCGATGGTGTCAAGAAGTGCCATCGAATACCAGCCGAGTGCGCGAAGCCAGAAGTTTTGTGACAGACCTGTAACAGGGTCACACCAGAACATCTCGCGTGAGTGGTCATACGCATGCTTGTAAAGACCGGTCATAGGGTCCTTCATATTCTTTACCACGTTTCTGAACTGGAGGAAAATGTCATCGTAGTTCTTCTTATCGTTAAAACGTGTCTCATACTCCATGTAGAACGGCTGGCACATATACAGACCGTCAAGCCATACCTGGTTAGGGTAGATGTTCTTGTGCCAGAAGCTTCCCTCAGCTGTGCGCGGCATGAGCTTAATCTGGCTGTAGATGAGGTCTATAGCCTTGCGGTACTTCTCCTTGCCTGTGAGGTCGTACAGCTCGAAGAGAGTCTTTCCGGCATTCACATTGTCGATGTTGAGCTCGGATACATCATAGCCGTCAATCGTTCCGTCGTCGTGAACGCGGTAGTCGATGAATGCATCGGCAAAATCAAAATATTCCTGTTTCTTTGTGATGGAGTACATCTCAAGGAGGGCTTTAATCATACACCCGTCGATATAGTTCCATGTGGATTTAAGTCCCTGCAAAATCTTTTCTATATTCCAGATAGGTCTGTCAGGTGTGCTCTTTGTCAAGAGCTCTTCTATGTACCTGTCTATTACACTATAATCCATAACTTTCCTCCATGTTTTGTTATTTATGCAATATTATAAATGAAAATGCCATCTAAAACAATGAGCAATTATACTCATTGTTTCAGATGACAAAAAAACTTGTATTTTTAAGTGCCGGAACTGGTTTTATATCATAATTCCCGACTTTTCCTTATTCTTATCAATAATCTTATTCATCTTGCGGAACGGTATTGCACCGACAAGTCCGATAAAGAGTGAGACAAGAAGGTATATGGCGAGCTTGGCGATATATTTCCAGTAGTTATCCTCGTAGAGTCCCGCGATGGCTTCCTTCATGGCATTCATGCCGAACTGGAACGGAAGGTAGTTGTACAGCGAGTGGAATACCTTCGGGAGTGTCTCTATAGGGAAGGTACAGCCTGCGCCCGCAACCTGGACAACCATAACGATTACTGCAAGTGCCTCGCCGATGTTTCCGAGGGCTACGGTCAGCGAGTATATGAAGAGCGTGAACACGAAGCTGCACATTGCGCCTGCGAACCAGAACATTACAGGGTGCTTACACTGTATTCCTATAAAATGCAGATCGCCGAGCACGGTGATGAGTGTCTGTAGCTGCCCTACAAGGAAGAATAGCATGTATCTTCCGAAATACGCGTGGTGCGGGCAGATGCCGTCCACACCCGGAATAGGGTGAACCTTCACATGTATGATGGCTACGAGTATAAGTGCGCCAACCCACAGGGCAAGCACTGTATAGAACGGGGCCATGGCTGAACCGTAATTCTCGATAGGATATACACGCACCGTGTCGAGAGCGACAGGAGAGGATGCAAATTCTCCAAGCTTCTCAGGGTTCGTATCCATTATCTCAACCAATTTATTGTAGTTCTCGTTGTCTGAGAGCTCATTCATATTTTCAGTCAGTGTCCTGATATAATCGGAGAGTTCGTTTGCGAGCTCGAGAGTTGTGTCGAGGTTCGTGTTTCCGTCGGCAAGTGTGTCCGAATAGTCGCCAAGAACATTGTCAGTGCTGCTAAGGTTCAGATTGAAGCCTGCTAATGCGTTCACGGTCGTGTTGAGCGCTGCCTGCGCGTTTGTGATCGTCGAGCTGAGCTGTGGCTTGACAGAGTTGGTGTATATGCTTCTAAGGCTGTCGATATCCTTCGAGCAGTTGTCGAGCTCTGACTGTATACTGTCTATAAGGTCTGATGAGTTGTAGACGGCAACTGCGGCTGCGGTTCCAACGCGGTCGGTGTCTGTTTTGATGATATCAAACTGGCTTCTTATAACATTTATCTGGGCGTTGACCTTCTCATCGCCCTTGGACTCAAGCCCTGACACAGAGCTGTTGAATATCTCCTTTGCATATGGAATCATGTTGCCGACCGTGCCTATTCCGTTTACCACTACCTTCGAGATGGTCTGTGCGGAGGCGAGGTCGCTGTTTACAACATTTGATATCATTGTGAGTGTTCCGTCAATCATGTCCAGACTTGACAGCATCATATCAGATACCGTGTTTATGGTGTTGGTAGAGGTGTTTACCATTGTCTGCATACTGGAAAGAGAAGTCTTGCTGCTTTCAAGCACAGTGTTAAGACTTGGCAGCATTATCTTGGTCGTGGCGATAATGCTCTGCGCGGAGTCCATAATTCCCTTAAATGAGGACAGGATATTTATATAAGTGTCCATATCCTCGGAGAGAGCCGTGAGCTTCTCGGTCATGGCGTCGGCAATGCTCACGCCGTCGGAGTCGGTTGAGGAGATGACGTTTCCTGCCTTCATTGCTGATTCAGCCAGAGTGCTTATAAATGTGGCGTTGACCTGCTGGCGTACCGCCTTCTGTGCTTTCTGCGTTATCTTAGGGGCGATGGCATTCTTCTTGCCGTTTTCATAGTAGATAATCTGAGGGTGCTCGAGATCACCGCCAAGGAAGCTGACCATATCCTCGGAGAATGTCTCCGGAATTACGAGAGCTGCATAGTAATCTCCGGCCTTGACGCCCTCAATGGTGTCCTCGGAGCTGTCGGTGAATACCCAGCCGATGGTGTTGTTAGATTGTAATGCTTCGACAACAGTGTTTCCGATGTTTATTTCAAGTCCGGAAATCTCCGCGCCCTTATCGTCGGAAACCACGGCGACCTTGATGTTTCCCGTGGAGCTTGGACCGTACGGATCCCAGTTTGAAAAAATGTTGAACCATGCATACAGGGAAGGGAGAATGGATAGACCAAGAATAATAACCACGGCTATCACATTGGTCGAAATCTTCTTCATGTCGTTTGTGAATACCTTCAGTATCTTATTCATCGAATACGTCCTCCTTTACCTTGTCTTTTTTATCCTTCTTGGAACTGTCCTTTTTATCGGACTTTTTCTTGTCGTTTTTCTTCTTTTTGTCCTTGGACTTATCTTTTTTCTTGTTTTTCTTCTTGTCCTTCTTTTTATCCTTCTTTTTGCCGGATTTTTTATTCTTCTTGGGGGAGCTTAGGGCTACGGCAGACTCGCCTGAGCCGTCGGTGTCCTCGGAGAGGCTTTCCTTTATAAGCTCGGTGTCGATATCTGCGGCATAATCCTCGGAGTATTCGTTTTCCTCATCGTCAATATTGACCGATGCCTTTGCTGAGGCTATTATGTCGCGTGCTTCCGCTTTTACGGAGGCAAGCTTTCCGCTCATGTCATTAATTCCCGACTCGAGAAGCGGAACAGGCTCAGCCTCACTGCCCGTAATCGAGTTGATGCGGTGCTGTAAATTGTAATCCCCGTACTCAACGATTATAAGATATGCGGATATGGCAAAAAGCGATACAATCCACAGAATAAGCCATATGACCTTGTTGCTGTCCGTTATAAACATCAGCGCGAGAAATATCATTGGAATGATAAGCACGCATAAGAGCCCGATATGGATGCGCTTCAAATTCTGTGCATGAAGCCTGTCCTGAAAATCCACAAGCTCGCCGTATATATCAGGGTTGTTATCTTTTATCCTTTTCTTAGACATATGCAATCTCCTTCTTAAATTATTTACATCATTCCCGTGTCTTCCATTCGCTCCTCAACGAAGTGGTTAATCTTCATAAACGGTATTCTTATCACGAGTCCGATTATGAGGGCTGCGACAGCGAATATCATAAGCTGGGCGAGGTTGGTGACATAGGCTGAACCGTACATTCCTGCCACGGTCTCACGCATTGCATTGATTGCGTAAGGGAATGGGAAGAATATGTATATGTTCTGGTATACCTGTGGAAGCATCTCAATAGGGAAGGTTCCGCTTGAACCCGCAATCTGAAGTACCATGACAACGACGGCGAGTGCTTTACCGAGGTCGCCGAATGAAATTGCGAGGGAGTATATAAGCAGTGTAAATGTAAAGCTTGCGAGCACGGCAACCAGATAGAAGAGTCCGGGCTCTAATACCTGACTGTGCAGCAGATGGATATCTCCGAGCACGACGATTGCCGCCTGAATCTGTCCGAGCAGGAAGAAGGTGAGGTAACGCCCGAAGAAAAGGTGGCGCGGCTTCACATTCTCGAGTCCGGTCGGGTCAGCGTGAACCTTGACGAGTGAAACGAGAAGGGTTCCGCCTACCCAGAGTGCAAGGATTGTGTAGAACGGGGTCATTCCCGAACCGTAATTCTCAACTGGATAAATCTCTTCTGTTACCATATTTACAGGCTCTGCAAAGAATTCTCCGTAGAGCTCGGAGTCGCCGCCGAGGAACTGTGTTACCATGTCAATCTTGTCGCTTTCGGAGGTGTTGTTCATCCAGTCGATTACGCTGTCGAGTTCGGTTATGACATTTTCGATTACCTCCTGTATCTGTGAAAGGCTCTCGTTTGACTTGTCTACGGTCGTGCCTACACCGTCAAGGATTTCCCCGGCATCATTCAGCGCGCTTGTGAGGCTCGTCATAATGCTGTTTACACTGGAGAGTGTCTGCGATATGGAATCATTTAAGCTGTTAAGCTGTGGCTCTACGCTGTTGACGTAATTTGTGTATAGGTCATCAAGCTGCTTTTTACAGGAGTCGAGCGATGACTTTATGCTTGAAACCATGGTGTCCACGGCTGCCTGTGTGAGAACGCCGTTTCCTGCCGCCTGCGAGGTGAGCGAACCTATGGTATTTATAATCTGTGTTACAATCGTGTCGAGAACGCCAAGCTCAGGAACATTTGCAGAGTCGGACTGACCGATATAATACTCAGCTATGAGAAGCTTGAGTGTTTTCATCTGGGTGCTGAGCTGAGCTGCATCGGCGTTAAGCTGTGTAAGACTGTTGGCAAGCTCCTGTGAGTCCTTGGCAAGAGTGGCGTTGTCTAACAATGTTGATATGTTTGAAAGGGAATTGGACATATCGTTTAAGGTTGTCTTTAACTGTTCGCTGAAGTCTCCAAGAGCTGTGCGGCTTCTTGAAAAAGCAGCCTGTGCGTTGTTCAGGCTTCCGGTTGCGTTGGCTATTCCGGCTGACAGACTGCTTATCTGAGCGTTTGTGTCAGCGAGATTGTCGGTAAGTCTTGTGTTGCCGTTTACAAGCAGTGTAAGTGTATTGTTATAGGAAGAAAGATTGTCACGAAGACGTGTCAGCTTGTCAGTGAGAGTGGTTGTGCGCTCGCCCTCCTCGATATCTGAGGAGATTGTGTTCGTCTCCGTGAATATGGTGCTGACCACGACCTCAATGAACTTAGTGTTGATGGTCTGTTGGAGTGAGCCGACAGCAGTGTCCGTAATCTTGGTCGCTATGGCATTCTTTTTCTCATTTTCATAATAGGTAAGGACAGGGTTCGTGAAGTCGGTGTCGAATACCGTGTACATGCTCTCGGTGAAATCCGACCCGATTGTGACTCCGGCATAGTAGTCGCCCGCTTCAACTCCCGCAACGACGTCGTCCGCGGTATCGCAGGCTACCCAGTCGATGCTGTCATTTGTTTTCAGCTCCTCCAACACGTCGGCACCCATATTTTTGTAGGTGCCGTCCTCGAGCGTATAGCCGGCGTCCTCCGACGCTATGGCAATCTTGATGTTGGAGGTGTTGCCATATGGGTCGTGGTTGGAATAGATGTTAAACCACGCATACAGCGATGGCAGAATGCACAGACCAAGTGCAATGGCAAGTGCGAACGGGCTTCTCACGAGTCTTTTTAAGTCCCGTACGAAGATGGTCAATGTGTTTTTCATAATTAGTTCCTTTCCTTTTTCCTGATAACTTCCTTATTATATAGTGCTGATAATGCGAATTACTGTAATTTATTATATAGTTTATATGCTTACAGTCAATGTGATATTGTAACAATGTGTTTGCAGTCAACGTCCTTTATGATAGCACATATTACATAAATGACCAGTAGTCAGTTTCTAAAATTTTTATTAAATTTATATTTTCTTCTATTTTCAGTCGGTGATGTGTACTATGTAAATAGCTAAAAAGTACTAAAGAAATTATTTTTTGGGCTTGCTTTTTTTGATTTTGTGAGTACAATATGTGAATGTATCAGTGAGCGCAGAAGGCACCCACGTATTACATAAAAACTAAATAAAGAGAAAGGAGTGAGTTCATGGGAGATTTGAAGGAAAAGATAATGGAAGAGCTCAACTGCGAGACTGTATTTACCATTCACTTCGGAAGCTTTGATATTCCGATTGCCGAGTCCACCGTCATCACATGGGTTATCATGGTGATTTTACTTGCACTGTGTATATTCTTGACAAGAGGACTGAAGGTTAAGAATGTGAGCAGGAGACAGCTTGTTGCCGAATCCATTGTAGGCTGGCTTGAGAAGTTTGTTATCGGAATGACCGGAGAAGAAGGAAAAGCCTTCGTGCCATATCTGTGTTCAGTGCTTCTGTACATAGGCTTTGCCAACCTGATTGGTCTGTGCGGAGTTAAGCCGCCGACGAAGGATCTCAATGTAACAGCAGCACTTGCCGTTATGAGTATTGTGCTTGTCCAGTACGCAGGAATACACAAGAAGGGCTTTAAGGGCTGGTTAAAGAGTTTTACACAGCCGATGGCTATTGTGACACCGATTAACATTCTTGAGTTATTCATCAAGCCGTTGTCACTTTGTATGCGACTTTTTGGTAACGTATTAGGTGCATTTGTTATCATGGAGTTACTTAAGTCATTAATTCCAGTTGTACTGCCGGTACCATTCAGTTTTTACTTTGATATTTTTGACGGTTTAATCCAGGCATACGTTTTTGTATTTTTAACATCACTTTATATTAAGGAAGCAGTCGAGGAGTAGGCTGCACACTGCCGATGGCAGGACATTAAAATTCATTAAATTATCAACATGCCGCAGGGCGGCAGAACGGAGGAAAATATGGGAATTGCATTAGGAGCAGGAATTGCAGCATTAGCATGTATAGGAGCCGGTATCGGTATCGGTATCGCAGCAGGTAAGGCAACAGAGGCAGTCGCAAGACAGCCTGAGGCAGAGAGCAAGATAACAAAGCTTTTACTTTTAGGTGGTGCGCTTGCAGAGGCAACTGCTATTTACGGTTTCGTTGTAGCTATCCTTATCATCATCTTACTTGGTTAATCAGGTCGGAAAAATATAAGATAAGGAGAGGATAGCATGTTAAGAATAGATATTAATCTGTTATTTACCGTTATCAACCTGATTATCATCTATGTAATCATTCGTAAGCTTTTATTCAAGCCGGTTAAGAAGATTATCGCACAGCGCGAGGCTGAGATAAATAAGCAGTACGAGGATGCAAAGGCGACTCAGGACAATGCAGATGCTCTCAAGGTTCAGTATGAGCAGGCATTGAGCGGAGCACAGGAAGAGAAGGCAGCAGTTATAAGCGAAGCGAGAGTTAAGGCGGGAGCAGAGTATGACAGAATCGTTGCAGATGCCAAGACAGCAGCAGATAAGCTTATGGACGATGCGAGAAAAGAAGCAGTTAAGGAACAGGAGAAGACCATCAAGCAGGCTAAGGATCAGATTGAGGAGCTTGTTGTTGCAGCTACAGCTAAGGTTGTGGCTTCAGGACAGGGCGAAGCCGCAGACAGGGAACTCTATAACCAATTTTTAACAAAGACGGGTGAGAACAAGTGATTAGTACAGCAAAAGATTATGCTAAGACATTGCGCGAACTGAATATTGCAGCGAACATAGTGGGACAGGCAGATGACATCTTTACTGCTGTACCGCAGATTGCGGAGGAATTTGCCAATCCTTCAATATCGCTTGCATCCAAGCACAATGTGATTGAGAAGGTCTTTCCGTTACAGATAAGAGACTTTTTAAAGCTTCTGTGTGACAATTCTGACACAGGTCTGTGGAAGGACATAGTTAAGGCGTACAGGGAGGCAGCTCCTGAGCGCAAGGGAGAGTTCGTTGTTACTCTCAAGTATGTGACAGCACCTACTGACGAGCAGCTTCAGGGTATCAAGGACTTCGTGGCAAAGCAGTATAACACAACAGAGTTTACATTTGAGCTCGAGGAGGATAAGACCCTCGGCGGCGGCTTTGTCATTCAGGCGGGCAACGACGTATTCGATTGGAGCACCAACGGCAGAATGAAGCAGTTCAGGGAGCAGCTTGCCAAAGCGGATATCGGTGCGACAGCCAGCACAGAGAACATTATCTCCATATTAAAGAGCGAGATTGACAATTTCGAGCTCGAGGCACAGGATAAGGAAGTCGGCGTTGTAAGCTATGTCGGCGACGGAATTGCCAATATCAACGGGATTGACCATGCAGCCTACGGCGAGATAGTCATTTTTGACTGTGGCGTAAAGGGTATGGTTCAGGACGTAAGAAAAGACGAGATAGGCTGTATCCTCTTCGGACGCGATACAGAGATTAAGGAAGGCTCAAGAGTTGCGCGTACAGGCAAGAGAGCAGGTATTCCGGTTGGCGAGGGCTTCCTCGGAAGAATTATCGATGCACTCGGAGCACCTATCGACGGAGCAGGTCCGGTAAAGGAGAACGGCTACCGTCCTATAGAGCAGCCGGCGCCATCGATCGTTGACCGTAAGTCGGTATCGGTTCCTATGGAGACAGGTATCCTCGCTATCGACTCCATGTTCCCTATCGGACGTGGACAGAGAGAGCTCATCATCGGTGACCGTCAGACAGGTAAGACCTCAATCGCCATTGATACCATCTTGAACCAGAAGGGCAAGGACGTTGTGTGCGTATATGTCGCTATCGGACAGAAGGCATCGACAATCGCCAAGCTTGTAAATACATTAAAGCAGCATGACGCTATGGATTACACCATTATCGTGTCTGCTACGGCTTCAGACCCGGCACCTCTTCAGTACATAGCTCCTTACTCAGGAACAGCTATGGCAGAGTACTTCATGCATGAGGGCAAGGACGTTCTTATCGTATATGATGACCTCAGTAAGCATGCGGTTGCATACCGTGCACTGTCACTCTTGCTTGAGCGTTCACCTGGACGTGAGGCTTATCCCGGAGACGTATTCTACTTACACTCAAGACTTCTTGAGCGTTCAGCGAGACTCTCAGATGAGAAGGGCGGCGGTTCAATCACTGCGCTTCCTATCATTGAGACCCAGGCGGGCGACGTATCCGCATACATTCCTACGAATGTCATTTCCATCACAGATGGACAGATATTCCTCGAGAGCGACCTCTTCTTCTCAGGTATGAGACCGGCGGTAAACGTAGGCCTTTCCGTATCCCGAGTTGGTGGTGCTGCCCAGACTAAGGCGATGAAGAAGGCAGCGGGAAGTATCCGTATCGACCTCGCACAGTTCAGGGAGATGGAGGTGTTCACACAGTTCGCCTCCGACCTCGATAATGCGACAAAGGAGCAGTTGCAGCACGGTCATGTGCTCATGGAGCTGTTAAAGCAGCCTCTTTGCAGACCGCTCAGCACGGCAGAGCAGGTAATCACACTCTGTGCGGCTAACGGCAAGGTAATGCTTCCGCTTGAGCTTAAAAATGTAAAGGATTTCCAGATGAAGCTTCTTGAGCATATCAGGACAGACCACCCGGAGATTATCACTCAGATAGAGAACGGCGGTGTGCTTGATGATGAGCTCAACAAGGCTATCGTTGAGGCTGCCAAGAGCTTCAGGGACGAATATATGGCTAAGGAGGGATAAATCATGGCAAATGCTCGTGAAATTCAAAGCCGAATGAAAAGTATTCAGGACACCATGAAAATCACTAACGCTATGTACATGATATCCTCCACGAAGCTGCGTAAGGCAAAGAAGAGTCTGGAGGAGACGGAACCTTACTTTAACGCACTGCGAAACATGGTTTCCCGTGTTGTAAGGCATCTTCCGGATGTCGAGAACCAGTATATGGATGTCAGACCGCGTAAGGCGAAGGAGGACCGAATAAAGGGCTTTATCGTCGTGACGGCTGACAAAGGTCTTGCGGGAGCGTACAACCACAACGTCCTTAAAAAAGCGATGGAAGAGATTGAACAGTGTAAAAACTACAAGCTCTTCGTGGTTGGCGAGTTAGGAAGACAGTATTTTAAGAAAAAGAATATTCCTGTTGCGGAGCAGTTCCACTACACTGCACAGAATCCATCACTTCACAGAGCGAGAATTATCTGTGAGGAGGTTGTAGAGCAGTTCAAGGCGGGAGAGCTTGATGAGGTGTATGTTATTTACACCTACATGAAGTCAAGCATATCGACGGAGGTTGATATGATTAATCTCCTTCCTATTACAAGGGACATGGCTATGCAGCATCAGATGGAAAAGCAGGGAGTATTCAACGAGGAGGTAGAGCTTCAGCCTTCTCCGAATGCGCTTCTTAACAACATCGTCCCTGATGTAATCATGGGCTACATCTACGGAGCACTTATGGAGTCCTTCTGCAGTGAGCAGAATGCCCGAATGAGTGCGATGCAGGTAGCAAATGACAGCGCATCAGAGATGATTCGTAATCTGTCCATAGAGTACAACAGAGCCAGACAGGCGATGATTACCCAGGAGATAACCGAGGTAATATCGGGTGCCAAGGCTCAGAAAAAGAAGAAAAAGGCCAGAAAGGAGGTCATGTAAATAAATGAATACAAATGTTGTTAATACAGGAAAGATTGTTCAGGTTATGGGACCTGTTGTTGACGTTGTATTTGAAAACGGCGACCTTCCATGCATAAAGGATGCCTTAGAGGTTACCTGTGAGGGAAAGAACCTCGTTATGGAGGTTGCACAGCATATAGGTGACAACACTGTCCGCTGTATTATGCTCGCAGCCAGCGAGGGTCTGTGCAGGGATATGGAAGTAAGGGCTACAGGAGCAGGTATCAAGGTTCCTGTCGGCAAGCAGACCTTGGGAAGATTGTTCAATGTATTAGGTGAAACCATAGATGGCGGTGAGTCACTTGACAACGGTGAGCACTGGGTAATTCACAGAGAGCCGCCTACGTTCGAGGAGCAGAGTCCTGTTGTCGAGATGCTCGAGACAGGTATCAAGGTCATCGACCTTTTAGCCCCTTATGCGAAGGGTGGTAAGATTGGTCTCTTCGGAGGTGCCGGTGTTGGTAAGACCGTCCTCATTCAGGAGCTTATCAGAAATATCGCCACAGAGCACGGCGGTTATTCAATTTTTACAGGTGTAGGAGAGCGTTCAAGAGAGGGTAATGACCTCTGGTCAGAGATGAAGGAGTCCGGCGTACTTGAAAAGACTGCCTTGGTATTCGGTCAGATGAACGAACCGCCTGGAGCGCGTATGAGAGTCGCTGAGACAGGACTCACAATGGCGGAGTACTTCCGTGACGAGGAGCATCAGAACGTGCTTCTCTTCATCGACAATATTTTCCGTTTCGTGCAGGCAGGTTCAGAGGTATCCGCACTTCTCGGACGTATGCCTTCAGCCGTAGGTTATCAGCCTACACTCGCTACCGAGGTAGGTGAGCTTCAGGAGAGAATTGCCTCTACGACAAAGGGATCCGTTACATCGGTTCAGGCAGTATACGTTCCTGCCGATGACCTTACAGACCCGGCACCTGCTACTACATTCGCACATCTCGATGCGACGACGGTTCTTTCCCGTAAGATAGTTGAGCAGGGTATCTACCCGGCCGTTGACCCGCTTGAGTCGACCTCAAGAATTCTCGAGGCAGACGTTGTCGGCGAGGAGCACTATCAGGTAGCCCGCAAGGTTCAGGCTATGCTTCAGAAGTATAAGGAATTACAGGACATCATCGCAATTCTTGGTATGGAGGAGCTCTCCGACGAGGATAAGATTACCGTATACCGTGCAAGAAAGATACAGCGTTTCTTGTCACAGCCTTTCCATGTGGCTGAGAACTTCACAGGTGTACCGGGTAAGTATGTTCCTGTAAAGGAGACGATAAGAGGGTTCAAGGCAATCATCGAAGGTGATATGGACGAGTATCCGGAGGCTGCATTCTTCAATGTCGGAACAATAGACGAGGCTGTTGAGAAGGCTAAGAAGCTCATGGAACAGCAGTAAAGGAGGCGGGGTAAGATGAGTTCATTTTATCTTAAAATATTAGCCTCCAACAAGGTGTTCTTTTCCGGAAAGGCAGATATCCTTGTAGTTCCGGGCTTAGACGGCGAGATAGCGATAATGGCACATCACCAGAACATGGCGATTGCCACGACCATCGGAGATGTCCGCTTCAAGCCGGAGGGCAGCGAAGAGTACGTTGATGCGGTTGTCGGTATAGGATTTGTCTATATTGCAAACAATCGTGTAACCATGATTGTCGATACTGCCGAGCGCCCTGAGGATATCGACGAGGTTCGTGCCAAGGCGGCAATGGAGCGTGCCAAGGAGCAGCTTCGCCAGAAGCAGAGCATACAGGAGTACCATGTATCACAGGCTTCACTTGCGAGAGCGGTTTACCGTTACCGCAAGGTGGGGAAGCATGATATAAATTAAACATATTTGGGACAGGGGTCAGACCCCATGTCCAAGCTTGAAAAAGCACAGGATTTCAGATAAAATGGTATTTGAAATCCTGTGCTTTTTGTGTTAAGCATGGGCACAATATTGAATACTGTTCCATGAAATAACTGAAAGGGGGAATTTATGCCGTGCAAATAAAATGCCCTAAAAATAATAAACAGATAGAACATGGTGTTTCAGAAAAGACACAGGGGTCTGCCACCTGCCCAAAGTATGAACATATAGTGCATCCGTTCCCGCCGTTGTATGATGAAAACTCAACGATTCTGATACTTGGCAGCCTTCCTTCGGTGAAGTCGAGGGAGCAGATGTTCTTCTATGGGCATCCGCAGAACCGCTTCTGGAAGGTCATGGCGGCGATTACGGGTGAGAAGATTCCTGAGACTATTGAGGAGAAGAAGGAGCTTCTGCATAAGCACCATATTGCACTGTGGGATACGATATATAGCTGTGATATTGTGGGGTCGAGCGACAGCAGTATTAAGAATGTTGTGCTCCCATCAACAAGCCCTGCAAACGCGGCATTTTCATTGGAACGGTTGATTGATGCGTGGCAGAAGCTTATAGTGGACGCCTGTGGGAGAGGTCTGATATGAATACAGGTAAAAATCCATTTTGTGTGGCGGCATACAGAAAAGCCTTTCAGAAAATTCTTGGTTTCAGTGAGATAACGAACAAGGATGAATGCATAGTTGATATGGATGAGCCGATGGGAGATAGAATTTCCATTCTGCCGGGGACACATTGCACCACCCGGTGCAAGGCATTTGTCACAACAACCACAAATGACAGAATGCTGGTTGCAGTATTCGATTTATATGGAAGGTTTCACAGATACTATGAGCTGGAATTGAAGGACATAAGAAATCTTCAGGTAAAGAAGGTATTCGGAGGCATGCAGATATCGTTTGGCGCAGATACACAAGATACAAAACTGGGGATGGTCAATATGCAGATGTATATTCCAAAGCATGATTTTGGCTCGGATATGAAGGAACAGAAAATACATCTACAGCGTTTTATCAAAAATCTAAAGGGATAAGCCGTGAGTGCACTGTCTGCAATTAGAATAAGTCAACTACGATTTAGTCAACTATAATTGACTAAATCGTAGTTGACTTATTTTGAAAGTAATACTATAGTAAAATTAAATTGACGGACATAAAGGGAGAAATTTGCGTATTGTAAATACTGGTTTAATTTATGGAAATATTTATAGAGAGGGAGACTTAATATGTTCATTGGAAGGGATAGGGAATTAGCCGAGCTGGATAAGCTGTACAATTCGGATAAATTTGAGTTTGTTGTAATATATGGACGCCGCCGTGTCGGAAAAACTGCGCTTATAAATTATTTTATTGATGATAAAAATGCAATATATTTTATGGGTGTAGAGAGCAATGAAAAACAGAATCTTGAAAATATGAGCAGAAGTATTATGGAGTATGACAATGGTATCTCATCAGATAACTGTTTCGCCTCATATCAGGCGGCTCTTGAATATGTATTTGAACTTTCCAGAACGGAACGCGTAATCTTAGCGATAGATGAGTACCCTTATGTGGCGCGGGAATCCAAGAGTCTGCCTTCTACATTGCAGCTTTTGATTGATAAATATAAGGATACATCCAAGCTGATGCTTATTTTATGCGGCTCATCCATGTCATATATGGAGGACAATGTGCTTGCATATAAGGCACCGTTATATGGCAGACGGACTGCCCAGATGAAGATACTTCCCTTTGATTTTGAAGAGAGCTGTAGATACCTTAGCAATATGGCGGATGAGGATAAGGCTGTAATATATGGAATCGTGGGCGGAACTCCGCAGTATCTTCTTCAGATGAGTGACAGGCTGAGCGTTGAGGAGAATATCAAGAATACATTTTTAAATCCAATGTCATTTTTGTACGAGGAGCCGATAAATCTTTTGAAGCAGGAGGTAAGGGAGCCGGCAATCTATACTGCGATAATTACTGCCATTGCGACCGGACATTCCCGCATGTCGGAGATATCAACGAAGGTTGGTGAGGATACCAATGTATGCGCTGGGTATCTTAAGAATCTGATTAACCTTGGAATTGTAAAAAAAGAAATGCCTTATGGTGAAACAGCCTCCAAAAAATCAATATATGCGATTGAGGACAATATGTTTTGCTTCTGGTACCGCTTCGTCATGGACAACACCTCTGTTATTGTGAGAGGCGCAGCCGATTTGGTTTACAGGAAAATAGCGGGACAGCTTAGTGATTATATGGGAAGAATATTTGAAGATATCTGTGCACAGTATCTTTGGACACTGCTCATTAAGGGCAATTCACCTGTAGAATTCGCCTCACTTGGACGCTGGTGGGGAAATGACCCAAGACAAAAGTGTCAGGCAGAGATTGATATTATGGGTGAACAGGATGACAATACCGCTCTTTTTGCTGAGTGCAAATGGAGAAATGAGAAGGTTGATTTGGACGTTCTTGAAACCCTAATCTCCCGCAGCCAATTATTCCATTACCAAATGAAGCACTATTTCATTTTCTCAAAATCCGGATTTACAAAGGGCTGTATGGAAAAAGCGGGAGAGCTTGGAAATGTATCATTGGTCAGCTATAAGGATATTATTGCTTCGATGAGGTGATGGTATTTTGTGCATTCTTGACAAAATATTATGTAAAGCGTATCATATCTATAGCATTTTACGTGGAAAAGAGGATTTAATATATGCCTAATGAGGGTAAGCAGGAGAGACTTCCGATAATAGCTATCTGTTATGACTTTGATAAGACACTTTCACCTGATGATATGCAGGCGCAGGGCTTTATACAGTCTGTGGGCTATGATGTTGCGGAGTTCTGGAAGGAGACGGGTGAGCTTGCCAGAGAAAATAATATGGACAGTAACCTTTCATATATGTACAAGATGGTGGAGGAAGCGAAGGGAAATCTTGTATTCAGTCATGCTGCACTTGAGGAATACGGCTCTAGGGTGAAGCTCTTTGATGGTGTTGACGGATGGTTCGAGAGAATACGGAAGTATGGACTTGAGCATGGCGTTAAGGTTGAACACTATATTATATCATCGGGGCTTAAGGAGATGATAGAGGGCACGAAGATTGCCAAGGAAGGTGCTTTTGAGAGGATATATGCGAGCAGCTTCTATTTTGATGAGCAGGGCATGGTCAAGTGGCCGGCGCAGGTTGTCAATTATACTAATAAGACGCAGTACCTTTTCAGAATATCCAAGGGTGTGCTTGACATAAATGACCCTGCGGTGAATGATTACTTCGCGCCGGAGGACATAAGGATACCGTTTAAAAACATGGTCTACATCGGGGACAGTGACACGGATGTGCCATGCATGAAGCTTGTGAATGCCAATGGCGGTTATTCGATTGGTGTATACAATCCGGTGACAGGTGATAAAAATAAAGTATACAAGATGATACATGACAAGAGGATTGGCTATTATGCGGCGGCGGACTACACGGACGGTTCGGACATGGACAAGTTATTGAAATCTGTTATCGATGTGGTCGCAGCACAGGCTAAGCTTGACTGGATTCACGTTGAGGATGTAAAGCAGGCGCTTGCAAACTGATACAGCGCAATAAAATCATATATAAGGTCGAAATTTATGGTAACGAGAATTTTAAAGATAGACGAAAATAATGCGGATGAAGTGATTGCACAGGCAGGGGAAGTATTAAAAAACGGCGGTCTGGTGGCATTCCCGACAGAGACAGTGTACGGACTTGGCGGAGATGCGCTAAAGGAGGACGCGGCACACAAGATATACAGTGCGAAGGGACGTCCGAGCGACAACCCACTGATTGTGCATATAGCGGATATAGCCGCTCTTGATGAGCTTGCTTATGACATTCCGGACAGTGCCTACAAGCTTGCCGATGCCTTCTGGCCGGGACCGCTCACTATGATTTTTAAGAAGAAGGATATTGTTCCTTATGGCACAACGGGTGGACTTGACACCGTCGCGATAAGAATGCCGAGCCACCCGGTTGCGGCTAAGCTCATAAAGGACTCAGGTGTGTATATAGCCGCGCCGAGCGCGAACCTCTCAGGGCGCCCTAGCCCGACGAGAGCTGAACATGTAATAGAGGACATGGATGGCAGGATAGATATGATTATTGACGGCGGAGCCATCGAGATAGGAATTGAGTCGACTATTGTGGATATGACCTCCGAGGTGCCGATGATACTAAGGCCGGGCTATGTGACTGCAGACATGATAAAGGATGTCCTAGGTGATGTGTGCTTTGACCCGACCGTGCTTGCACATTCTACGGTTCAGGGCAGACCTAAAGCACCGGGCATGAAGTACAGACATTACGCTCCAAAAGCCGAACTCACGATTTTCGAGGGCGACAATGATAAGGTCGTCGACAGGATAAACGAGCTCGCCGGAGAGAACGCGCAGAAAGGTCTCAAGGTGGGAATACTTGCCAGCACCGAGAATGAGCACAGATACACTTCGGGTGAGGTTGTCGTGGTTGGAAGCCGTGCCGATGAACATGAGGTGGCAGCTCATCTTTTTGACGTACTCCGACATTTTGACCATATAAATGTGGATATAATATTGTCAGAAGGTTTTGCGGAGAACAGCTTTGGACAGGCAGTGATGAACAGGCTTATAAAGGCTGCAGGGCATCATATAGAGACAGTTAAATAATACAAGGAGCAGCGTACATTTTTGTTCGCGACATGAATGAAAAAATATAATCGAGTTGTATTTGTCAGTATGAATAATACCTGTATGGGACCTATGGCGGAGCTTCTGATGAAGCACATCACGGTTCATAAGGATATCGAGATTATTTCAAGAGGGCTTATAGTGCTCTTTCCCGAGCCGGTCAACCCCAAGGCGATTGCGGTTATGAGACAGAAGGGAATTATTCTCGATAACAGAACCTCTGTGCCCCTTACGGAGGAGGACATACCGGAGGGAACACTTATACTTGCCATCGGCAATAAGGAAAAGGAGATGGTCATAGAGACCTATGCCCCGGATGACCTGTTCACCGTATCGGAGTTTGTCGGCGAGGCGGGAGAGATACCTGACCCTTACGGAAAAGAGATGGACGCATATATAGAGTGCTGTAATTCGCTGATAGAATGGCTCCATAAAGTAGATAATAAACTTACCATGCTTGAAAATGAAGAATAGAGGGCATGTTGTTATTTATATAAGTTTGGCAAAAAAATATAAGCATGCTTTTTTGAAAAAACGGACATGCTTAGGAAAAGAGGAAAAAGATGATAGCAATCGGTTGTGACCAGGGTGGATTTGCACTAAAGCAGGAGATTATGGCATACCTTGACAAGAAGGGATACGAGTATAAGGATTTCGGAAGCTACAGTGAGGCGAGCGTCGACTATCCTGAATACGCAAAGAAGGTGTGTGCGGCAATCAATGACGGAAGCTGCGACAGAGGAATTCTCATCTGCGGAACGGGAATAGGAATATCAATAGCTGCCAACAAGATAAAAGGCATAAGAGCAGCACTCTGCACGGACTGCTTTATGGCGGAGGCTACAAGACAGCATAATGATGCCAATGTGCTCGCACTTGGCGGAAGAGTAATTGGGCCGGGACTTGCGGTTAAGATTACAGAGACATTTTTAACCACGGAATTTTCCAATGAGGAAAGACATATAAGGCGTATCAATATGCTCGAGAATTAATGACAGGTAATTGTAAAGCTAGGTGTAATGATACCGGAAATTGCACAATTATCTTCTAATAATAAAAAATGGGAGGACATTTTATGGGTAAGGTAGTAATTATGGATCATCCATTGATTCAGCACAAGATTGGAATTCTCAGAAGAAAGGAGACGGGTTCCAAGGATTTTCGTACTCTCATAAGCGAGATAGCGATGCTCATGTGTTATGAGGCCACGAGGGATTTAAAGCTCAAGGATGTGGAGATTGAAACGCCGATATGCAGGACGACCGTGAAGGAGCTCGCGGGCAAAAAGCTCGCTGTTGTGCCTATTCTCAGGGCAGGTCTCGGAATGGTTGACGGAATGCTCGCCATGATACCGGCAGCCAAGGTAGGACATATCGGTCTTTACAGAAATGAGGAGACCTTAGAGCCTGTTGAGTACTACTGCAAACTTCCTCAGGACTGTGCTGACAGGGAGGTGTTCGTCGTTGACCCTATGCTCGCAACGGGAGGTTCGTCGTCGGCAGCCATTACAATGCTCAAGCAGAGAGGCATCAAAAATATCCGCTTCATGTGCATAATAGCGGCACCTGAGGGGATTGAGAGAATGAAGAAGGATCATCCGGATGTAGATATGTACATCGGAACCTGCGATGAGAAGCTCAACGAGCATGGATATATTATTCCTGGTCTTGGAGATGCCGGAGACAGGATTTTCGGAACAAAATAGGAGCTTACGGGAGCGCTGTGTGTCACATGAATATTCTAAAGTGACACATAGCGCTCTATCATATTGGTATAACCATGAAATTCCCCATTGTCGATGCAGCGTATAAGTCTGTCTGTGGAACAGAGAGCTTCGCATATTGTGTCTGTGTCGATGAGGGAGGTCTTAAGAGCCTCGGCGAGCTCGTCGAGATCGACGACGGAATATCTGTTATCACGGTGAACAATGATATCTGCCAGCAGATCGGTGAATATATAAGTATCATTCTCGGCAGAATAATCTGTGTGGATAATATCGCAGTAGTAGTGCAGAAATCTTCCAAAGGCATCGTGAATGCGGGAAATCTTACAGCCCTTGTCGATAAGATAGAGTGATATGCCGCCGGCTATGTCATGGCGCGGCTTTAATGTGGTCCAGCGAGTGATGAGCATGGAGTCATCTCGGTATAAAAGAACGTCGTCCTTGAGCTCTACCATCTCGGAAGGAATGAATCTCTTTCGGAAAATAATGGGTCTCTTCATGGGAATACCTCCATAGGTGGGTTCTATTACAACAAATATACCAAAATTATACAATTAATTCAATAATTTACAGAAATTAATTGGGTTATACGTCAACATTTTGCGAATGTGTGTTCAAACGGTCACTATTTATTAATATTTAATGGACTTTCATACAAAAAAATAGTATAATTTATTTCAGTAAGCTTTGCAAAGATGGAGGAGAACAATGGCGGATAAGAAGCATAATGTATATAAAAATCTTGCTCTTATTTCCCAGCTCGGGATTAATGTCATGGTTCCGACATTTTTATGCTTGTTTATTGGTATATGGATTGGAAAATTCATAGGAACATGGGTGGTTATTCCGCTGCTTTTTTTGGGAATGGCAGCAGGAATGAGAAACTGCTATCTCATGGCAAAGAAGGCATCGGGGGATACGCGGCCGCGCAGACACCCGTCGGATGCCGTGACAGGGAGCAACGAAGATGACAGACACAACGAAAAAGACCATTAGTGAAGGATTGATCGGTATGGCGGCATATCTTGCCATAGCATCGGTATTCGTTCTTATTTTTACCAAAGACAAGCTCAAGGGAGAGGGAGGACTGCTGCTTGGAGGGGCAGCCGGAGTGCTCATGCTGTTTTCAATGAAGCATACCATATACAAGGCTATGCACATGCAGAAGGGACATTCGGCGTTTCTCGCATTTTCCTCAGTCGGAAGAATGTTGGCGGCGGTGGTTCTTTTAGGAGCAGTGGGGTATTTTGGCTGGCTGAACCTTATAACCACGTTTGTAGGTTTTTTCGGCTTGAAGCTTGCGACCTATGCCCAGCCTTTGACACACAGGCTTATGGAAAAAGCAACTAAAAAAAAGCAAGGAGGTTGATAACGTGTCAGGACAATTCCCGGGTATGATATTGGCAGATGCCGATTTCATGATTCATGGTGTGTTTAGATACACGCTGTTTGGGCAGGAGTTGTATATTACGACAACCCATGTGGCAATGTTTATCGTGACGATAATTATACTTATTATCATGATATGCGCTCATCATACGATGAAACACGCAAAACAGATTCCGGGTACATTCCAGAATATCATAGAGATGTATGTTCAGACCATAGACAATATGGTAGCGTCTATTATGGGCAAGAACGCAAGACGTTTTGTGAATTATATCTGTACGATATTCATGTTTATACTGTTCTGCAACCTGTCGGGTCTTTTAGGACTAAGACCGCCGACGGCAGATTACGGTGTTACATTACCACTAGGCCTTATTACCTTTGCACTTGTGCAGGGGTGTGGTATTGCCAAGAATAAGGGGAAGCATTTCACGAACCTTTTCCAGCCGGTTCCGATTTTGTTCCCTATTAACCTGATAGGAGAGTTTGCAGTCCCGCTTTCATTATCTCTCCGTCTTTTTGGTAATATTATGTCAGGTACTGTTATGATGGGACTGATTTACGGATTGCTGCCTATATTCCTTAAGCTGGGACTTCCGGCTGCACTTCATGTTTACTTTGATGTGTTCTCAGGCGCAATTCAGACGTATGTATTCTGTATGCTTACGATGGTTTATATCAACGATAAGATTGCAGATGAATAAGGTAATCTAAAAACAAAATAATTTCATTTTCAGGAGGAATTAAAAATGATTGATGGAAGAGCATTAGTATTAGCATGTTCAGCAGTAGGTGCAGGTCTCGCAATGATAGCCGGCCTTGGACCTGGTATCGGACAGGGAATCGCAGCAGGTCATGCGGCAGCAGCAGTAGGACGTAATCCGGGAGCTAAGTCAGATATCACATCTACCATGCTTCTTGGACAGGCGGTAGCCGAGACAACAGGTCTTTACGGATTTGCGGTTGCGATTATTCTCTTATTTGCCAACCCACTTATCGGAAAGCTTTGATTTTTAAGGGTTAAGCTAACGAGAATAATAGGCGAAGGGAGGCAAGACCTTGGAAAGAATGTTCAACCTAGATCCCCAGCTTATCCAGGAGGTAATCATTACAGCGATTAACATCTTTATTCTCTTTTTGGCGGGTTCATATTTGATGTTCAACCCGGTGAGAAATTTTCTTAACAAGCGTAAGGAAGGCATCGCCAACGACATCGAGAAGGCCAAGGCTGACGCGGCTGACGCGGAGGCTATGAAGGCTGAGTATGAGGCCAAGTTAAAAGAGGTGGATAAGGAAGTGGAGGCTATTCTTGCAGATGCGAGAAAGCGTGCACTTGCGAGAGAGGAACAGATTATAGAAGAGGCTAAGACCGAGGCTGCCCATATTATCGAGAGAGCACACAACGAGGTTCTCTTGGAGAAGAAGGGTGCAGCCGATGATATGAAGAAGGAAATGGTAGCTCTTGCATCGGCTCTTGCCGGCAAGGTGGTATCTGCTTCAATTGACACAGACATTCAGGCGTCGTTGGTTGACGAGACGCTTCGTGAAATGGGTGATGATACATGGCAAAATTAGCAGCATCAGCGTACGGACAGGCTCTTTATGAGCTCGCCATCGAGAGCGGCAGTGCTGCCGAATATCTTGATGAGGTACAGATTGTTTTGGAGGCGTTTAAGGAGAACGGCGAACTCGCGGATTTCCTGAACAACCCGAAAATAAGTAAAACCGACAAGGTAAAGACTATGGAAAGCATCTTTGAGTCCCGCGTGAGAAAGGACATAACGGGGCTTATCGTTCTCGCGGTCGAGAAGGATAGGCAGAACGATATTCAGGGAATACTCGAGTATTTCATCGCGGCCGTGAAGGACTACCTTAAAATAGGTATCGTAAGCGTGGCAACTCCTATGGAGCTGTCAGACAAGCAGAAGGCGGCGGTTGAGAAGAGAATTCTTGACACGACAGGCTTTAAGAAGCTTGAGATGAACTATTCCGTAGACAAGAGCCTCATTGGAGGCATGGTCATCCGCATTGGAGACAGGGTTGTGGATACCAGTATTAAGACAAAGCTTGCACAGCTTACAAAGGAGCTCAACAACATTCAGCTCGCGTAGAGTGGCAGGCAGTACGAAGATTATAAGAAGGAAGGTGCAAGAGCCTTATGAATTTAAGACCAGAAGAAATCAGCTCAGTCATTAAGGAACAGATTAAGCAGTACAAGTCTGAGCTTGAGGTGTCTGATGTCGGAACCGTAATCCAGGTAGCGGACGGTATTGCCCGTGTTCATGGTCTGGCAAAAGCCATGCAGGGTGAGCTCTTGGAGTTCCCGGGAGAGGTGTACGGCATGGTTCTCAACCTTGAGGAGGACAATGTCGGTGTAGTTCTTCTCGGAGATAATAAGAGCATCAGCGAGGGCGACACGGTTAAGACAACGGGAAGAGTTGTCGAGGTTCCTGTCGGAGATGCGATGCTCGGACGAGTAGTCAATGCACTTGGACAGCCTATCGACGGAAAGGGACCTATCCAGACAGACAAATATAGAAAGATTGAGAGAGTTGCATCGGGAGTTATCGCAAGAAAGTCCGTTGACACACCGCTCCAGACAGGTATCAAGGCAATCGATGCCATGGTTCCTATCGGAAGAGGTCAGCGAGAGCTCATCATCGGTGACCGTCAGACAGGTAAGACCGCAATTGCAATCGATACGATTATCAACCAGAAGGGACAGGGTGTTTACTGTATCTATGTAGCCATAGGACAGAAGGCATCAACTGTTGCCAACATTGTTAAGACACTTGAGGAGTACGGCGCCATGGATTATACGACAATCGTCGCATCTACAGCCAGTGAGCTTGCTCCTTTACAGTATATCGCTCCATATTCGGGCTGTGCAATCGGTGAGGAGTGGATGGAGGCAGGCAAGGACGTGCTCGTGGTTTACGATGACCTCAGTAAGCATGCTGCCGCATACCGTACACTTTCGCTTCTCTTAAAGAGAGCACCGGGACGTGAGGCTTATCCGGGCGATGTATTCTATCTCCACTCAAGACTTCTTGAGCGTGCGGCAAGACTCTCCGACGAGCTCGGCGGAGGTTCCCTCACGGCGCTGCCTATCATCGAGACACAGGCGGGAGATGTTTCGGCATATATTCCGACAAATGTTATTTCCATAACAGATGGCCAGATATACCTTGAGACAGAGATGTTCAACTCAGGTTTCCGTCCTGCCATCAATGCAGGTCTGTCCGTATCACGAGTTGGTGGTGCCGCACAGATCAAGGCTATCAAGAAGATAGCAGCCCCTATCAGAACAGAGCTCGCACAGTACAGAGAGCTCGCAGCGTTCTCACAGTTCGGTTCAGAGCTTGATGCCGACACGAAGGAGAAACTTGCACAGGGCGAGAGAATTAAGGAAGTATTAAAGCAGCCGCAGT
>CAMEEX010000002.1 GCA_945915235.1 uncultured Clostridia bacterium
ATAGCACGCCTGTAGCAACTTTGAAATCATCTCAACATTGACCATTGGCCTTGTTGATTCCTGAAAGATAACGATATCGTTATCTGCATATTGATTTTTGACAAACTCCAAACCATTTTCCACAGACCGAATCCCACTAGATGCCGCAGGTATTAAACCTCTTAACTTAGTAATTTCATACTGTTTTGCATATGCAGTTATGATACTTTCCCAACCCTTTAGACAAACAACATAAATATCGTCAATAGATGGATGTTTTTGGTATGCCTCTAAACAATATACAATTACAGGTTTTCCTAAGATATCAATAAATTGATTAGGTATACTTTTGTGATTCCGAACCGACTTTCCCCCAGCCAGAATAATTGCAACCACTTTATTTTCTTGTGTCCTCGTATTGTAGCATAAGTTTAAATCAGAACTTTGTAATGTTCCGGCTAATGGATTAATTCCCATCAGATACTCTACGGTTGTATCAAGAATATTTGCAAATTTTAATAACTTTTTTTGTGTAACATCATTTTCACCAGATTCTATTTTAGCAATAGTCGATCTTGTTTTATACCCCATTGCATCAGCCAATTCTTGTTGGGACATATTAAGTTCAAGTCTTTTCTTTTTTATATTTACTCCAACCGACACAATTATACCTCCAAAACAGCACTATTGTGTGTATTATAAATCAACATAAGGTGATTATCAAGTAGAATTATATTAATATTGTTGATTTGAAATTGACACATGACTTTATACTTGATATTATTAAGAGTACTTAATAAAGAATGAGGATAATCATCAAAAATGGTTAGATATATTTTTTTAATTTTAAAACCTTAGTTCTAAATGAAAGGATATCTAATATGAATATAGGTGTAATTTTAGCTAGTGGCAATGGTACTCGAGTTAGCTCAAAAATTCCTAAACAATTTATAGAAATAATGGGGAAGCCTATTTTGGCATACACGCTTGAAATTTTTCAAAATAATGAGAATATTGATGCTCTTGAAATTGTTTGTCAAAAAGATTGGATTAAAACTGTAGAACAAATTTGCGACAAATATAATATTACAAAAAAACGCTGGTTATGCACTGGGGGATCATCCTTTCAAGAATCTACAATGAATGGCATTTTTCATCTAAAAAACAAAATTTCTGAAAATGATATCGTTGTTATTTCATTTGGCGTATCTCCTATGACACCTCAAGAAGATATCAACGATTCAATACGCGTATGTAAAAAACACGGAAATGCTATCGCTTCAGCTGATATTGACCTTTGTACATGCATAAAAGATGATGATTATTCAACTACACAGAATATTATTAGAGAAACAATAAAAGGATTTGCAAATCCATGGACATTCAAATTCGGTGAATTATGTGATGCCTACGAGGAAGCTGTTCAAAAAGATATTCTTAATGATTTGGAACCGCATACAACTTCACTTTATTTAGCATTAGGCAAAAGATTGTGGTTTTCTCAGTGTACGTCACCGCAATATAAAATAACACATAAGGCAGATATTGATCTTTTTGAAGGAAGTTTATTGCTTAAAGAAAAACGTGAAAGGGAGACACATAATGATAACATACAAAGAATTTGAAGTAATAAGAACATTACTCAAGGCAGATAAAACACCAACAGATATAGCCACATACGTTTATCTCAATATTCATTATTATGTATTTAAATCGAAAGATGAAGTTGCCGAACTTACTACCAGTCTTGAAAAAAAGGGGTATTTGAATAACGGTAAAGTGACAGAGACTGCAATAGAAGAATTAAGACCTTTGAAAGTTAATAATGCCGTTATTCTTGCTGCGGGTGGTTCTGACATCTCAGCAAAATCTGTTTACAATATGCCCAAAGGTCTTTTTATGAAAAATGGAGAAACACTAATAGAACGTCAAATCCGACAGCTTAAGGAAGCCGGAATTGATAATATAACTGTTATAATCGGATATAAACAGGAACTTTTTTTCTTTCTTATTGATAAATGGCGGGTTAATATTGAAATTAATCCTGATTTAAAGAAAAACAACATTTATTCGTTATATATTGCTAAAAATTCTCTTGGCTCAACCTATATTCTTAATTGTGATAATTATTTTGAGGAAAATCCTTTTTCTCAATATGAGTATAACTCCTTTCATGCAACCGTTTATAAAGAAGACGCACATAATGAATTAGTAGTAAAGAAAAATCAATCAGGAAGAATACTTAATATATATAGTTGTGTCAAAAGCGGGGAATGTATATATGGTCATGCATATATCAATTTTGAATTAAGTCGTAGGCTTGTACAGTATATGGAAAAAGAAATTGATGACTTTCGCGTATCTGCACTTTTTTGGGAAGAATTTATTAATCGTCACATTGACGATCTTGATATGTATGTAAGGGAATATCCTAGTAATTTTTTATATGAATTTGATTCTATTCAGGAAATTCAGAATATTGATGGTTTATTTCTTAGCAATGTATCTGGGTGGATTAATGAGAAAATATGTTCTGTTCTTAATTGTACAGAAGATGAAATCAGTGATATTAACGTATTACAAAAAGGTCTTTCCAATATTCTTTTTACATTTGTTGTCCGAGACGAACGTTATATTTTTAGATACCCTGGAGACAGTACACATTTCTTTATATATAGAAAAAATGAATGTGTGGCTAATAGATTAGCCGCACAAGCTCATGTAGATGACACATATATATATATAGATGAGCAAGGCGCCAAGATTTCAAAATTTCGTGAGAATTGTATTGACCTTCACGGTAAATATTACACTGATATTGAATTAATGAAACAAATTGCCAGAAAGATACGTGCTTTCCATGACATGGGATACGATTTACCTAATTGGAAAGAATATACCTATGACCCCATATGGCAGTGTGAACGCCTTTTTAAGGAAGCCTCAAAAATAAAAGGCGATTTATTTAAAATTTTTGAAAAAGAATGGATTATGCTTCGAAAACTTCAGCACTATGCTGATATGGACGGGGTCAAGCATACAATGTGCCACAATGATATTAATATCGATAATATATTGATGACTGAAACAACTCTGGATATTATAGACTATGAATTTGCAGGATACAATGACCCCGGATATGATTTCGGACGTGTGATTGCCGGAATCGATTACGAGGTCAATGATCCAAAAATTAAACAAATTCTTGAAGCGTATTTTGATCGCCCTGCTACAGAAAAAGAATACCTTCATTGGATGGCATACTCTGCGATTCATAATTGGTATTATGTTGGCTGGGCTCTTTATAAAGAAAGCATAAATGAAAGTAGCAGAGATTGGATGATATTCTTCTATAAACAGGCAAAAAAACTTGCCGCCTGGTGTTTACCACAATATGAAGCAATTTATGGTTACATGGAAGATCCCACAACTACTCCATTGAACTAAAATTTGTACAATTCAATATATCCTGAATTACTCACACGTCAGTATTTGAAACAATTATAGTAATAATGTGTTCTTTAACTATATTCTCAATATCGCTGTGAGTAATTCAGGTCATATTATTAATTTCTTAATCTCCCTCAATATATCCCCATAAGGTCTCCCTTTGCCAAACAACACCGTGGTACCTAAAACAAATCCTCTGACTCCCTTAGGAGCAAATGTCTCAATCTTGTCCATTCCGCATGCGCCGTCCCAGTAAATCTCAAAGCCCATCTCGTCCTTAATCTTGAGAAGCCTGTCTATCTTCTTTCCGACATAAGGCAGGTACATCTGTCCCGCATTTCCCGGATTAACCGACATCACCAGAACCTTATCCACAATCTGAAGCATCTCCATAACTGTCTCAATACTGGTTCCCGGATTAATGGCTATTCCCGGTATCATTCCGGCATCTATTATCTTCTGCAAGGTAGTAGATGGGTGATACTCTGCCTCAGGGTGAATATACACCGTATCACCTTTTCTTAAGTTCTTAAGAAAAAGCTCTATATGTGTGTTAGGGTGCTCTATCATAAGATGAACGTCTAGCGGCAGCTTGGTGGCTGAACGTATGTATTTCATATCATTTAATGACATCGCATAGTTAGGAACATAACGTCCGTCCATTATGTCAATATGAAAGGAATCAATGCCTCCTGCCTCTAAATCCCTTATCTCCTTTTCCAGATTGCCAAAATTGGCGCACATCATCGATGCGGTTAATTCAAAACTCATATGTATTCCTCCATGAATAGTATTTCTCATTTATATTTTCAAGGCTTTGACTATCCTCCTGCAACTTTCATTGTCATGAAATTTGTGCATGATACCCGTCAGCCTGCGTCTTTTTTCTGCCTTATCGTCCTCGCCCCGGTATACTCTGTCTATAAACCCACAAAAATTCTCAAAATTGTATAACTCATCTCCCGGAAGCCACTCCAATATGTTATCGAACACAAAGCCCCTGCTGTCTCTATATTCTTCAACATCATCAAGTGTAAATGCTATCGGTCTGTCAAGCAGCATATAGTCAACCGCAGCCGAAGAATAATCACTTATAAGCGCGTCCGCACAGCCAAGAAGCTGGTTGATCTGAATATCGCTGTCAAACAAAGTATCATTATCAATCATAACCATATTCGACAGTTCAAAATTCATTATCTTTGTCTTGTCCTGAAAAGGGTGCAGTTTTACAAGCAGGACAATATTTCTTTCTTTGAGATATAAATTAAGCTCCTTGCATCTTTCCAAGGTATTCACAATCGGCAGACCCGTCTGATTCTGATATTCGTATTCATTGAGATTTTCAAGACCTGATTTAGCCATACGAAATGTAGGCAGCCAGAAAACATACTTATCCGCCGCCGGAAGCTCCAGGCGCGTCATGTAGTCATCTGATTTATCGAACAGCCAGTCCTGCTTGGCATATCCTGTCACAAGCATCTGATTTTCATTAAGTCCATATATTTCCCGGTGAATATCTGAGTACAAATCACTGATTACCGTAGTGTACTCATATCTTTTTTCACATCTGACAAAATTAACCCTTGTCTTAAATCCACAGCCATGCCATAGCTGGACTCTGACCTGGTCCTTCCTGCTGTTCCTTGCAAAGCCGTACGCATCTGTAAAAAATATATACTTTGCAAGACACAATACCCTATAGTATTCGTCCCTCTTGTCCATATCCTCACTGTCAGCCCAATCATACCCGATAAAGGATACATTCCTATAATCTCTTGTATATCTGTAGTATTTACCGGCAGGCTGTGTGAAATCGTCGGGATTTTTTACAAGCCAGACAAGCTCATATTTATCATTATAATGGTTAGAAAGCATATATTCAAATAATGCTCTTGCATTATCGGAAAAGTCCATTCCATTTACATAGGAAGCCGCATGCGGTCCACTGCGGAATAATATAATATTTTCCAGAGAATGAATTTCATATTTTTTTCTGTATGACAAATCAATTTCTGTTTCACGGTTCGGAAAAACATAGATTGGAATATTATATTTTTCTTCATCAATATACTGCAAAAGTGTACTATATACCTCTTTAAAAAAATCATCGGTAATTACGAAAACCGTGTCATCAAGATTAACTTTATTCAGTGTATCAAATCCGCAGACTTCTATCTCATGCCCGTCAACATCATGCTTTCCGTGATTTCTTGCATTGGCATCCAACACTCCCCGAATGGAATTGTCATAACCATATTTTAAGATATACTGTTCTAAATACGATGGCGAATACCCTACAAAAAAGATACCTCTTCCCGATATATCTCCATAATTTTTATCCGTCAAAATTACAAGCTCATCTGTTTTCTCCATCAGTCTCTTCCATCCTATATCCAGCCATCAGCCTCGGCAAAATCCCAGAAAATCTCCTGCTGTTCAAACCATAGCAGTTTATTTTCCGGCACTCCGCGCCCGGCTAATTCTCTTTTTATTTCTGCCGACTTTACCTTATTCTTTACGGTTATCAGAATGTAGTCATAATCTATCCCTGCCAAATCCCTAGACGAAGTAAAATCCGAATCGACACTATATACAATCCTAAAGGAAGTATCCATAACCGCAACAACGCTGCTTCTTCCGTCATTTAAAATCTGTTTTTTATAAATCTCTCCCAGCTCACCTGCCCCGAACAGAATAAGCTTGGAATTGTGCGGTATCTTTTCCAGATAATACGGCTTAATCCATAATAAATTTTTATTTTCAAAACCAAGCCTTGAATTAATCCCCTTATACAACAGCTCTGTTATGTATAACTCAGCCTGCATTCTCATCGATGATGTAAAATTCGGATGAGCATACATGGAAATAAAATGCTGATATACCGAGTTGACTGCTGTCAGATAATTTGTATTAGGCTTATGAACCATTGAAGAATTGTTCTGCATATAGTGATAGTAGGCTTCCCGTGCGATAAAAACAGTTTTACAATCCAACATATATCTTACCACACATAATTTATCTTCCGAATAGGATATGCTGTCCTCAATACAATTCTGTGCCACACTTAATAAATCCTTTTTAAACAGCTTGCAGCACAGGGAACCTCTTATGCCGACATCCTTTTTTTCAATATTATATATGACCTGCTCTCTAAGCCCGTCCATTCTTTCTTCATCATAGAAGCCCTCAGGAACGGTATCATAGTGCTGCGTTATATAATTTCCCTCATATTTATAACCGCTTGATACAAGGTCCGCACCCGTCTCGGTCATATATCCGTAAAGCCTCTCATACATATCGTCATCAATCCAGTCATCGCTGTCGACGTATCCTATGTACTCCGAGCCTGCGCCTGCGATACCTGCCTTTCTCGCAGACACAAGCCCCCCATTAGGCTTGTCAATTATCTTTATTCTGCAATCCCTGTCCTGATATCTTCTCAGCATATCAAGGCTGTTGTCTGTGGAGCCATCATTCACGCATATTATCTCTATATCCTCAAGAGTCTGTCTTAAGACACTGTCCAGACATCTCTCCAGATATTCAGAGGTATTATATACCGGTATTATTATCGAAACCTTTGTCATCTTTTTTCACCTGTTTTTTATCTTTTCAAGAATAATCGCTGCTATTTTTTCTGATGCATGTCCATCATCATAATTTTTCATTTTCCGCATGAACTCATGCAGCCTGTGCCTGTAGGCATCATAATCAAAATCAAGTATCTTCCCACATAACTCGCTGTTGGACATACTCCTTATATATGGCAGTTCCTCCATAGGAATATAGAAATTCCTGTCATTAATATATTGCTCATAATCTTTCTGATATAAAAATACAGGACGTTCCGTAAACGAAAAATCATACATACAACCTGAATAGTCGGTTATCAGAACATCTGTTGCCGCCAGCAGCTCCTCGAAATCATCATATTTATCAACCGCTATATACACATTCTCATCAAAAGAATATTCTATATTTCTGATATCCGGGTGTTTGCTTACTGCACACACAAACCTTCTGTTAAATCTTTTTTCTAACGCCCTGAGCACTTCATTTATGTCCAGATCATAATTCTCCGTTCCAAAATCCTTGCGGAACGTAGGAGCATACAGCACCATTCCAACCTCATCAGGTAGATTGTAATACTTGAAAACCTTTTCCCTTATATTGCTTTTGCTCCAGAATACATCCTGCCTCGGCAGACCAACCTGCGATATCTCGCCGTCATACCAGAAGGATTTTCTATACAGCTCGGTGTAAAATTCACTTCCCGAGATAAACAAATCCGCCATTTTAGAATCATTTATCGCATTGGCTAGATAGGTTTCAGGCAGCTTTTCTATTATATCCTTCTCAACCCTTTTTATGGGCGCTGCTCCATGCCATGCCTGAATGTAATACTGTCCCTGCCTTTTACGGGTGTCAAATGTCTTTCTTGAATTATCCACCCATATATGTGCTGTCGCCAGCTCTTCGTAATACTCTCTCGTTCCAAGCTTTACCTGCCTGATTTCCTTTGGAAGGTTATTGCTCAAATCGGACACAACCCACACCAGATCGCACTCTTTTTTTGTGTCCGATTCCAATAGTTTTTGTGCAATGTATTTAGGATTACAGCCGTATCCCATGCCCTTCATATTCATAAAAAGAATTTTATTGTTCTGTATCGGCTTCCTGTACAGCTTGTCATAAAACCCATCTATCAACTGTTCCGGATTTACAAAATACACCCGTGAACACCCAAGCCCGTTCAGCTTATCACCGATTATCTGATGAAGCACTCTCTGAACGGCAACTATGTACAGCGCATCAGGATAAATCGCGCTTACCTTATCAACAACCTCAACATCAATACCGAATTTCTCATTGGCATTCCCGCCCATTTCCGAAACGACAAAGTTTCTTATTTTATCTGAAAAACCATTTTCCTCCAAATAAAAATAGAGAATATTTGAAATTGTCCCTGCGCCATATATAACTATATTTTCTGTTTCCTGACAAAGCATGTCCAGACTTTCCATAATAATATTAATTGCTCTCCCTTATAATATGAATTTTGTTGATGCCACAAGCCATCAGCTTCTCCGTCATCTGGCGCACACACATGCTGGCAACAAGATACACTGCATTCGGGTGCAGTCTAACCGCCTCCTCGACACTGTATATGTTCTTATCCATAAGTATTCCTCCGACAATCGCTGCATTGCCGTCGCAAAAGCCTTTAACACTATCGGCGCGCCCTTTAAGCGAGAGCACCTCCCAACAATGCTTTCCCACTTTCCCGGCTCCATATATTATAATATCTTTTTCATCAAATATCTTTTTATCCTGCTCTATTGTTCCAATATAATCCACGTCAATCCCCCATATACTCTGAAACACATTTTATAAAATCTTCCAACTCACAATCGTCAATGGCTACCCTTGGTATTTCATACAATGAGTCCCCCGTTCTCCAAACCTTTTTTACTGTCGTTGCCGATTTCTTTATCCCGTTATTCCTGCATATATCTAAAGTATCGCTATTATAATGAACTGCCGAACCAAATGGAAACGAAAACGTCTCCACACTTTTTCCTATATAATCGTTCAGACATCTGATGGATTTACCTATTTCATATTCCTGCTGTTCCCTCGTCTGGCTTCCAAGCGATATATGATTAACCGTGTGTGCCCCCAGTGTTATAAGCTCCGAATCAGAAAGTGCTTTCAGCTCCTCAATGCTGACCGGCAAATTCTCTTTTCTGGCAGTATTATCAATATCCGCCCACTTTCTCAACTGCTCAAACCACTCAAATGCAAGTCTGTAATCCGGCTCCATCTTCAATAACCAATGAAGAGTCTTTATAAGCTCCACTCTCTTTTCATATGTATCAGTCTCCCATGTGTATGCATATAATTTATCTTCCAAAGTAAACTTGGCCGGATATTGTTTTTTTACGGTGAGCAGTCTGACAATCTCGTCCCACCAGTACTCTTTACCGGAATTGACATACCCTGTACTTATAAAAATCGTTGCGGGAACCTGTGTCTTTTCAAGTATAGGCAAAGCATATATATAGTTATCAGCATATCCATCATCGAATGTGACAACAACCGCATCGCGTTCTCCCTGCTCCCAATCGTCCTCAAATCTCAAAATGTCATATTTGCTTTTTATATAGTTCATCTGCTCTTCAAAATGTTCCGGGCTGACCGCAAGATTAAATATCTCATCCTTTACAGCATTAACTCTATGGTAAAGCAGGCAAAGTACCTTTTTCATATTTCCATCACAGTAATTAACTCTATATAATATTACTTCCAGAATATAAAGTAATTATCTATCTTCCTTTCCTTAAGAATATTTTCAATTTGAACCCGAGGAGTCTCCTTGACAACGGTGACTATAATGCCATTATTCTCATCATCAGTATAATCTGATATGTTTATAACCGGAATTTTATCTATGTCCGATATATTTTTGCCCGAGGAAACGATAAATGCCTTTGGTTCAATTCCGTTTTTTCTCAGCCAGCTTAAGCAAAAACGTCCCGCATCACCTGCTCCATACAAATATATATTCTTCTTAGCGGATGCTGCTTCCAACATTCCCTGCAAATTCGCCGGCAGCTTCCTGACCTCCGCCAGTGTAGGAAACGGAAAAAACGCATGCAGACTGTGGAAAATTTCCGTCAGGCTGCTCTGCAAAAACAGATTCTGCTTCCGTGCGTATTCCGAAGACATAACCTCGCCTGTATCATATCCGGCATCCTGTGCAACATACGCGAAAATCCGTTCCACTCCATAGCTTAAATAATCAGAATGTGCCAACTGCACATCATCAAAATCCTCGTATGTCCATGCATACCTAAACAGTTTTTCCAGTGCTGCCGTTCTGAACCACAGCGCTGTTCCAATGGTTATTGGCGGCTTCGTCTCCTGCAAATCACATTTCAATCCAAGCCTATCCGCCAAATTCTTTGTGGTCCTAAACGAACCATGCCACCCATACCCATACCATGTACAAAAATGCACCCCGATTGGAGCCGGAGGAGCAAGAACCCCCAGTTCCTTATTCTGCTCAAACAGCTCAATAATCTGTTGAATATACCCCGTGCCTCCGATTAAATTTCCCCATATATTTTCGACCCAGAGTGTCGTATCATCTTTGGTCTCAGCGGAGTGTTCCTTCTTGTCATGGACGAAGCAGACATACTCATAATCAGGAACTACCTGTCCGGCTGCAATCAGCAAGCCACTTATATCACGCCCCGTATTCGGTTTCATTATTATATTTATATTGGTACGCTGTGTGTTTTTTATATAATCCTTTACCTTATCCCTTACGCTATCTAACGGTGTAACAATATACACATCTATTCCCGTATCAATACAGCTTATATACTTAAAATAATTTTCCAGTGTGTCAAAATAATACAGATATAAAATTATTGCTGCTTTTCTTTTGGAGTAAGACTCTCTGACAGGCTTCATCTCATTCGCAAGAATAAAGCACAGCCCTTTTTCCTGTTTTATATCATAAACATTTTTCATAATCTGTACCTCTATATCTATCAGCCCAATAAAATCTTCCGGAAAACCTACCACATATCCTCAAGAATATGCTCCAGCGAATAAATCGGACATTTAACTCTCGTAGACATCTCAGAATAAATCTCGTGGAAATGCGTTACAGCAGTCACAATCATGGCATCTGCATTATCACCCTCGTATTTATCCGGTTTAATTACCGGTAAATCAGAATATGCATATTTATCAGACTTATCCAAAATACAGGTTATCTTCATACCTGAGTGCTTTAACTCAGCTATCAAATGCGTTCCAAGTTCCCCATAGCCATATATCGCCACACTGTTAATACCTTGGCGTCTCAGATAATCTGCAACTCTTTTCTCCGCCTGAAGGAGTGCCAGCCATTCACTGTATATATACTTTATCGCACCGCCATAATCGTCCGCCTTAGGCACTCTAAGTGCTCCCTGTTCCGGCTTCAAGCCAAATTCCGCATATATTCTCTCGGTTTCCCTTGAATTAATTTTTACGGAATCCACCCTCTCGCTAAATCCACCAAGTGAATACATACTGACAGGAAAATCCAGCTTTTTCACCTTTATATTTGATAAAAGACAATCATAATACCATTTGAGCTCAGCCCTGAGCTTATAGGACACATCAAACGGGTGAGCCAGCAGACATTCCCTTTTAGCAAAAATAGACTGATGATTCAGGTTCAGGGAATGTGTTTCAAGATACGGTCTCATATCCTCACCCTCAATATTTTCTATAGAAACAGGAACCTGTATATATTCATCCTTATTCGGAAATATGTACACGCACTTTCCATAGTACCAGTCCATTCCCGGTGCTTTGTCAATCTCGCAATGTATATCATAAAGGGTGTTTTTGTTCAGCAGAAAATCTCCGCTGTTGATAAAACATATATAATCACCCTTAGCTCTTCTGACAGCCCTATTCATCGCATCATATATGCCATTATCCTTTTCCGAATAAATGCTTATATCTAATTGGCTGTACTTCTCCTTATATTGCTTAACAATCTGCAAGGTATCGTCGTCAGAGCCACCGTCCTCAATAATATGCTCATAATCGGAAAATTCCTGATTATAGATTGACTCCAAGGTCTGAGCTATTCTTTTCTGTTCATTATAACAAATTGTTATGATTGTAAAAAGCACTTGTGTTTACCTCGCTTAACTGTATTTAACTACTCATAATAATCTATTGTATCTAAAATCCATATCTTTTTCAGACCTATTCCCATACCATTCAAATCCACCATTATCTGATGGGATATTTGCGGATTTTCCACAGCAATAAATAGATAATCATATTTTAATTCCAACAAACATTCAACAGGGAGTATATTCTTTGACGGAGCGAATTTAGAATACTGTTTATCCACCCACGCAATAACCGTCATGCCATCAATATCATCTATCTGTCTTTTTAATAACTCACCCATTTTTCCGGCAGCATATATAGCTACTTTACAATTGTCTTTACACATAAATTGAGGTATGACATAACGCTTGCTCGTTTTCAGTCCAAGTGACCTTCCCATAAGAATTCTAAATGTTTCTGAAATATGGCGTGCTATATCTTTATTTACACAACCAAACAACATCTTTTTTTCGGCTATATTCTTATATTGATTTTTTAAATCTATCAGACTTTTCAGTTTTTCATCTTCAATTCTGTGAATAAATGAATCCTCTAATTGCACATAATGATAACCCGCGTAGTCTAAAACACACATATTATCTATACTCGTTATATATGAAAACACGGTAACTCCGTCTTCACAAATTAACAGCCTATATATAATCTCATCAAAGGTGTTTTTCAGTATATCTTTTTTAAATATTTTGCCACTCATCGAATGTATAATACCCGGTGACATTTTATCAATATCCAATATGATATTTGGCACCATCTCCATTATCTGAGCCTTTGCATATATTCCTGTCTTAACTCCATTTTTCAGCTTGAAACTTTTGGAAGGATAATCCATGCTCAAATCGGAGACAACAAAATCCAACTTTGAATTGTTGTTGACAGGTCTCATTAATTCTTCCAAAAAATCCCCATCTATCCAGTCATCAGCATCTATATAACAGATATATTCTGAATCCGCATGCTCCAAGCCATTTTTTCTGGATGACTGTAACCCTACATTGTCCTGATAGATATATACAAACCTCTTATTCCTTGCTGCATATTCCCTACAGATGTCTGCCGACTTGTCCGTTGAACCATCATCAAGCATTATAACCTCATAACACTCATACGCCTGTTCTTCTATTGACCTCAGACATCTTTCCAAATATTTTTCTTTATTATAAATTGGAATAATAACTGAAATTTTCTTTTCTTTATCTGTCATCTTATTTCCTCTGTTAATGAAATTAACACGGCGCACTATTATTTGGCACTTTGAACAAATACGCCATATTTTTTAATCTTATATTGCTGTAAAATCTCAATAAAACTATATATATTTATTGGATGCGCCGCAATAACTATGAGGTAATCCTCCTGTAGCTGTGGCAACTTATCAGTTGATACTATCTCAACCCCGTTAAGCCTTTCTCCTACGAGATTCTGATTTCTATCAACATAATATGCAATTCTGTCACCATAGCCCTCATAAGCCTTTTGTCCAAATCCACCTGCGCCATATACAACTATTTTTTTATCGCCATCAATCTCTAATTCTGACCTAATTTCAGGAAATACATTCACGAACTTTTCCCTTAGATTTTTATCAACCAGACCTTCCGTCTTAAATTCATAATATATTCTGCAGATTTCCCTTTTATCGCCCGACAGCCTGTCAATTATATTCGAAATATTATCCTTTCGCAGCCTCAGCCACTGATTATAAATTTCCTTCTTTCTTTTTCCCGTCAGGCTTTTTCCGTGCTCCCTATATAAATATAACTCCTTATCAATGTAATCTATTTTTCCATAATTAAATAGAATTCTCAACCAATAATCATAATCCTCAACAAGGAACCTGCCTGCATCATACTCACCAACATCACTCAAAACACAGCTTCTATACATAAAACATGCCCCGACACAATCGTCATGCAGCATGGTTTTTGGGTCATATTTAAGATATTTTCTTATAAAATTTCCTTTTTCATCAATCACCTGCATCGCTGCACACACCATATATGAGTCCGGATTATTATCAAGAAATTTTACCATCTCAGATAAAGCCTCCGGCAGGTAAATATTATCATCTGATGTCCAGGTTAACAATTCACCATTAGCATTCCTAAATCCAATATTTAAAGATTCCGGCAGTTTTTTATTCACACAATTTTTTATTGTTCTTATCCTCTTATCCATCAGAATATATTTATCTATTATTTGCTGTGTGTCATCAGTCGAGCAGTCATTAACTATAATTAACTCCCAATCTGTATATGTCTGTCTTATAATACTTTCTATAGATTCGCTTATAAAATCCTGTCCATTATATGTAGGCAAAACAATACTTACCTTCGGCATTTTTAATTCTCTCCCCGTGTCATAAAGTGATTAATTAAAACATTTACTATTTTTTCACATGCATGTCCGTCTCCATACGGATTATTAGCATGACTCATTTTCATATATGCTTCCGGCTCACGCAGCAATTTATTAGCTTCGTCGTATATTCTCTTTTCAGATGTTCCCACAAGCTTCAATGTTCCTGCCTCAACGCCCTCCGGTCTCTCTGTTGTATCACGCATCACCAAAACAGGCTTTCCCAGTGCCGGAGCTTCCTCCTGAATTCCTCCACTATCTGTCAAAATCATATAACATCTATTTATAAAATTATGAAAATCAAGAACGTCAAGCGGCTCTATCATGCGTATTCTATCGCAATCTGACATATATTTAGATGCTATCTCTCTTACCGCAGGATTTTTATGAATAGGATATATTACTTTTACATCTTTGTTATCATCAACAATTTTTCTTATGGCAGAAAACATCTCTTCCATTGGTAAACCTATATTTTCCCGTCTATGAGCAGTTACTATTACCAATTTACTTCCATTAGCCCATGCAAGATTTTCATTATCATATGTATTATCAACAGTAGTTTTTAGCGCATCAATCACCGTGTTACCGGTGACAAAGATTTTTTCTGCATTCTTTCCCTCTGCTAAAAGATGGGCCTTGGCATTCTCTGTAGGCGCAAAATACAGTTCAGAAAAAACATCCACTGCCTGTCTATTGAATTCCTCTGGAAACGGGGAGTCCATTTTGTAGGTTCTTAAACCCGCTTCAACATGCCCAACCGGAATTCTATTATAAAATGCAGCTAATCCGGCAGCAAATGACGTAGTTGTATCACCATGAACAAGTACTATGTCCGGCATTTCCTTGAGAATAACCTCTTCCATTCCCTGCAAAACTGCCGATGTAATCATGCTGAGTGTCTGCTGTTTTTTCATAATATCCAGGTTATAATCGGGAGTAATATGAAAAGTACTCATGACCTGATTAAGCATTTCTCTGTGCTGCCCGGTAAGACATACCACTGTTTTAATTTCTTCATGTTTTTTTAACTCAATTACCAGAGGACACATCTTAATTGCCTCAGGCCGTGTTCCAAATACTACCAATACTTTCACTTTTATCACCAACCTATTTTTCCTAAATTGTATTTTGATATATGTAATATAAAAATATCAGAGTTTTTCTTCTATGATAGCTCTTAGAGATATTATGTTGTTATATCCGGCATTTTTTAATGTGTGATATATGTCATCAAAATAAAAGAATGAACATACAATCACTGCATCTATACTTCCATCATATGGAATACACTCCGTTCCATCTATGCCACGCAATGACCCACGCCACTGTCTGTCAAATATGTATTCAATGTGAACTTCCGAATTTTCAAGCTCTGCTGATAAATGCTTTGTAAACATGCCAAAACCATATAACGCTATTTTCTCTATTTTATTCTCTTTAAAATATTCTGATATCGAGTAGGCTCTGTCTCTCAGCGTCATCCATTTTTCAAGATATTCAAAATACATGCTATCTTTATCTTGACCAAGCTGAGTCAATCCTTCAGTTACAGCTTGTACAGGGGTGGAACAAAATACATTTTTATAATTTTCTCTTGCACTCTTTACAGCTTCAAGATATCGGGTTCCATTTACCGTGTCCGGTTCAAGATACATTCCCTCTCCCCATTCGTTCCATGCATTAATAAATGTAAATTCACTTCCGGACATGCTGTTCTTCTTCAAAAGTAATGTCAAATACTTCTCGAAAAGCTCCGGTGTTGCTCCCACAAGTACATTTCCCTTATCCCCTCGTCTCGGCGTGTCGTCATAATCGACAAGCGCTTCATATGTAACATTTGTGGAATTTACATTATTATTCAATATATTTTCCCATACACTACTATAATCAGTAAATAATGTCGATTTTTTCCCCTTTAAACTTAACTTCAATGCCGTCGCCGGTGCCGGAACCATCTTTTCATCCAATATGCCATCTACAGTATTTTCAGCAAATGCCCCAATAAAATAAATTCCACTAAGACCGTGTTCAACCGCAAGTTCCTGCCAATAATCAGTCATTTCCTCAAGTCGTGATATTTTATACGATATATAAAACATAAACACCGGTTTATCATTAACCCTTATATATCTCTTGTCCTCAAAGAAGGGTAGCAAATATTCAAAATGTTTCTTCCATGCGTCTTTTGAACCGTATTGTTGCTCTAAAAGAATTGCCTTTTCGCCCTTGCTGCCCTCTTTCTCATATTTACATGCCCATGAATTTTTTCCCTGTAATGCACTCCACGATCTTGCCCATGTTTCATTCGCCCAACAAAAGCAGAACGGCATATCTATGCCCTTGTTATTCAAAAGTATTTCAGCCGGCTTCTCCAATATCTGTCTTCCGTCTTTAAACCAATAATGATACATACACATTCCGTCTATGCCATATTGCTTCATCAACTCAGCCTGCCACCTTAACGTATTCTCGTCTGTCAAATCATAATAATTATCTCCCAATGGCTCTCTCGGTTGCCTATGGTCATCTGATAATGGCTTAGCTTGTCTGACCGTAACCCAGTCAGTAAATCCCTCGCCCCACCATTCATCGTTTTCCTTAACTCTATGAAACTGCGGTAAATACATTGCAAGTATTTTCATTATTTTTCCTCACTATAATTTTTCGTATGAATACATAATTTAACTCCTCTAACTAATGCCCTGTTTAAACTTGTTGAAATATAGGTCTGTCTCATCTTCCACGGATACCACATATACCCTTTAGACGTAGTATGACTTACTCCCATAATATCCATCTGATTTTCTATAAGCGTCTGGTCAAAATCACTATGATAACAGCAGATAGCCATAGATATATTTTCAGAACGGTCAATAAGCGAAGCTGCTCCCCTTAACGCATCCCATTCATTACCTTCTATGTCCATTTTAATAAAATCTACCGGCTGATTTATCAATGAATCCAATTTTGCATACTTTCCCTCATCATATGAAGTTATGTATTTTTCAATTATGCAGACTTTATCCATATATTTCTCAAAAGTATGTTTAAGAGCCTGTATCCATCCCGGATCTGTTTCAATAATATATAACTTTTTTACTCTTTCAATTATTTCCAAAGAAAAGTTTCCCTCAGCAACCCCTGCATCGATAACAACACTACCCGGTTTAACCACAAAATCTTCCGTTATATATCTATGTGGGGATTCCTCATCCTGTTCAAGACATACCGAATTATAGTAGTTCTCAACCTGCTCCTTCGTCTTAAATTCAGGAGTAAAATACATTTTCATACCTTTATGTATAACGTAAAACAGCCCACATTCCTCATCTAAATAAACATTATATTTTTTATCACAATATTTTTTTACAAAATCATAATTAAATACACCTAATTTGTTACAGCTTAGATATTTTAAAATTTGCTGTATTTCACTATCCTTTGAGTTAGCATATCGCTTCATTATACTTCTTTTGTAAAAAAAACTTCTATCCTCAACCCTTCCTATGTACGATTTGTCAAGTGATACAATTTGATCGTATATTTCATTATATGCGTTTGCTAATATAACAATTGCATCTATTTTTTCTCTGTTTTCGAGTATAAAATCCGCCGAAAATACTTTTACTCCATAAAAATTTATACCATGTTTACCTGCATCATTGTCAACTATTCCAAGTACATTATAATCACTTATTGTCATGCTCTCAGTCAGTATCTGTTTAGTTAGTCCTGAAGCCCCCCATAAGACTATATTTTCCATAATCATGCTCCTCTTTTAGCCAAAATCTACTCACATTCGTTAATATATTGGTTGATTACAAATGGTTCTATATCTACAATCTTATTATCCGAAAATCCAGGCAACAACCTCTTAATATTGTCTCTTATTTCATCAGCATATATTTCTGAGGCAATCACAATTACATCAAATTTAAAGAATCGCATTTTATCCGGCGAAATAATAATTGTATTATCAAAAGACTGAAACTGCTTTTCTCTATTTGAATCAACAAAAGAAACAATTTCATATTGTTCCTTATCAATTCTCGGAAGCATTTTTCTGCACAGTCCCCCCGTTCCATAAACCAGTAATCTCTTCTTACCTGTAGATGGCTTAACCTCTCTTAACCTTTCTGATTTTAATTTTAATGCCATGATTTCTGAAAACCGTAACATTATACCCTGCAAATTATCATATACCAGATTATCATACTTGGTAGTAATATCAAAACTTAGCTTATCTTCTTTCGTTTCATTTCCTTCATAATATGCATATGACATTGACTTCTGCTCTAAATCAACATTATCATTCATAATATCATACATTTTCTTCCAATGTGATCCCGTCTGGATTCCATTGTCAGGATATGACAACATATTAATGCTATTCAATATAATCTGTTTTGTATATTGATTTTTTCCGCGTATAGGGAAATGTGCAAATCTTAAGTTCTCTGCTTTTCCTTCTTTGCTGCCACCTAGAACTTTAGCGCTATGATTTCCCTCTGCAATTATAAGTTTCTTTTCAAGTACCATCTTACCAGGTACGATTACCTTCGTAAATTTTTCCTGAGTATCATCGCGGTAAACAGGATAATCTTCGACCCTGAACATTCTATCCGGAGCATTTTTATAAATATACGTTCTCCATAAAAGATAATAAATCGTATCATCAGATAATTTTTCAATCTCTTCTCTTACACCAGCTCCGGCAATGTTGATAAGCATTTCATCAGCATCCATTAACACCAGAAAATCTATATTATTAGATTTCACAAAATTATATGTATACTTGTTAGCAAATTTATAGGCATCAAATTCACTTGCTGCCTCATCTATCAACATTATTGGCAATCCCTCATCAATCAAGCTGTTTATTATCTCATATGTGCCATCAATGCTTCCGTTATCTATAACCAATATACTGTCAAAAAACTGTGCATGATATCTGAGGAAATATTCTATTATGTCTGCTTCATTTTTAACCTTGGTAATTAAACCTAGTTTTTTCATATTATCACCGTTCTTACATATTAATAGCCAACTTTATGTAATCTCCCATTTCATATATTTCACAATTGTTCCCAAGTGAAGCCAACAATTCTTCTTTTATGTCAGCACTCACCTTATTATCTGCTATAGCAATCATTATTTGATAATCTTCATTGATACTTATTAAATTCTTTAAACTGATTACCGGTATATTTTCAACTGTATATTCATACGATACATTTGTCTGGCAAAACATATCAACTTTTATACCCATATTCAGCATATAATGTAACAATCTTCGTCCAAAATCCCCTGCCCCATAGATTATCTTACTTTTTTTACTCTTAATAATCGCCTCTCTTATATCATCAAAATAATCTATAGTATATTTTACATATTTTTTGTATGATTGCTCAAAGCACTCATCATATAGGTTCTCCTGAATGCAGCGGCACTCTTCACACCATTCAGATAACTCTTTTTTTGTCATCCTTCGTATATTCTTACAATTCAACAAAGAATCGCATAACATTATATCCATTTTTTGAACTTGATAGTTAAATTTTTTATGCGTCTCAATATTAAATTCCATCATATATTTCAAGTAATTGGTATAAAATTTTATTCTAATATCCTCACTGCATTTTATTGAAGAATTCCATGAGCCTTCGTGCATATAATTTCTTACTGACCAACACTTATCTATGTAATATACATCACCATTAAAAGCGCACCAAAATCTCAGAGGATCATCCCCCACCGGACTTGTCATAAAAAAATGTGGTATATTACACCAGTATTCATGTCTAAAAAGAAATGACGCTGTGGCAGGCCGCCCATGAGCACATGAAAAAATCTCATCGGCATCTACAACTCCACTGTCCATATTAATGATTTGCGGAATTACTTCACCGGCAGTCTCATCAAAGCGTATGGCATTGTGAAAGCAAAGGCTTACATTCGGCATCCGCTCCATCAGTTCATACTGAACTTGCAATTTATCCTGATATAGCCAATAATCATCGCCTTCACAAAGTGCAATATACTTTCCTCTCAATTCATACTGCTTAAAGTATGCCATTACTTCCTTTCTTTTACTATGTGAATATGTATTTGTTTTAGCTATTATTGCACGGATTAATCCAGGATATTTTGTCGCATATTCTCTGACAATATCGGACGTTCCATCATTTGATGCATCATCAAACACAACTATTTCATACCCTACATTTAACTTTTGTTTTACAAATCCCTCCAATGTCTTTCTTATATATTTCACATGATTGTATGTTGCACATGAAATAGTTATCTCAACCTTTTTACTTTTCAATTCATCCGAATAGAATTCCTCATAATCTGTCAACTGCTCTATTTGGGTGTAGAGTTCATTTGAATTAATTTTTTCCATGTTAATTTATATCCTTCCCTAACAACCTAAAGTGCAACAACATTCACATAAGGCAAATTCCTGTCTTGCAATATATTCACTATTTCATCATAATATTTACCCGATACCGCTGGTATAATTTCAATTCCTTCACAGCGTCCCACTATCTGTTCCAATGTGTATACTGGAAAATTGTTATACTGATCTATACAGTTTTTATTTGTAACCACAAAGCCATGTATTGTAGTATTTCTTGATTGCAATAATCTGAATATCTTATCCGCCCACACTCCTGTTCCATATAGATAAATATCTTTTCCAGTACAGTAATCACACAACTTTTCAAGGTTATTCTCAAGAATTATATCCTCACTACGTCTAACAAAGCGCTTTATAGCATTACTATCAGGGATTGCATCTTTTAATTTTATTATTTTATTTGCATCCGCAATCTCATCTACAGGTTCTGTATTCTTAGAAGTTTTGATAATATTCAAAACTTCCCCAATTGCATACAATGCCATTAACTTATCCTCCGAATGAAATACTATACCATTCTCACACTTTTTGACAGCTTTATTGAACATGGCATCTGCTACACTTTTTCCAAAAGCATCGGAATATATACCCTCTTTATAATAATTTTCCACAATATTTTTGATGTCTTCGAACATTCCATTCTGCTCAATGTCATCAATGTTCAACTTATTTTGAATAAAATTTCTATAAGGTATAGCCGCAACTGTACTCTCCGCTTTTAGCATCGGATATTTATTGCATAGGTAATCCACATACTTTAATGTATCCTCTTCGAACTTATGCCCTCTATCAAATCTATAGTTCAATAATTCAGGGCAGCACCTTTTAATTATCAATGCATATATAACCTCTCGTTTATGTTCCTCTCCTACATCCAGCCCCCTCAATGTATAATCCATAAACGGAGATAACATAAACATATTGCTCATCATCCAACGTGTCACCTGTTTACCAAAAAACTTTTCATCCAAGGTTTCCATCATGACATATTCACTATTACTATAAGCATTTATAATATCGTTCCCCGTATATTCTGTAGCTATCCTATGTGAATCTATAGTGTCTAGCAAGGCATCATATAAAATTCCTGCATTCTCTAAGCCGTCCGCAAATGAAGCCATACGTTCAAAATCCCAATATCCTCTTACGGTCTCACCAAAATGTCCACCTATTCTTATTACTGTGTCATCATATATAAGTTCAGGACCCAATACCTGATTCATATCATCAAGCATACAATATTTATATACATCCCTCCAACATTCTCCTTTAACCTTCTGGTTATCAAAATAATAAGAATCAGAGCAAACTTTAAAATTAAAGTCCCTTGCAATGTCTTCTACAATTTCATAATCCTCATTAAAATATTCTTTTGCTACTTTATCAACCGGTTTCGATGTAAAAACTATAATTTTGTCACTATTCAATTTAATGCCACTATAGTTGACCAGCGCAAAAACCGTTCTGCTGTCAAATCCACCTGACAGTTCTACCCTCATGCGCCACCCGCCAAGCTCTAATCCCTTATATAATTTTGCCCATTTATTAATCCATGTGTCAATAATCCGCATACCTTCTTCAGAATCTATATTAACGCGTCTTTTTAACCTATAATCATTATCAATTCTGAATTTTTTATCTTTAATATCAATATATACCGTCGACCATATTGGCACTGATTTTATCTCATTTACTAATGTTTTAAATACAGACTGCGACATCATATCTGTAAGAAATAATGACTCTGCATCTCCGATATTAAGCGTAATCTTTTTCTGAACCCCTACAGTCTCCAATAATTTGAAAAAGGAATTACTCACAGCCCAATAATTATCATCCGAATAATAATATAACCGCATAACTCCCATACTGTCTCTTTGTATATATAACTCACCTTGTTTTTTTCTTATAATGATGTATGCACCAACAGCATCATTTAAATCCTCATCACTAATGCTTTCAACCTGCTTATACTCCGAAATATAAGTATTTTGGCAGAACATATAACCATAAATATCAGACTCAAACGTGTCCACCGTATCTGAAGTCACAACAAAAAAATTCTTATCAAGCCATTTACTCAAATCATTAATATTTTTCATAATAAACACCCTTCTGCAGTATTACTACAATAAACTTACCTTATAGAGTCGATAAAATCTTCTAATCTCAGTTTATCGTCTTCTGACAATATATCCTCTTGCTTTAATCTTTCACGTTTTACTTCCTCATCAGATATTGCCAACGCATAATGCTTTGTCGCAAATGTATTTACATCAACGGTAACCAGTCCATTTGATGAAAAAGGCAACAAATATAATTTTCCATCTTTATATACCATATTAGAAAACGGAATATCTTTTACGCCTCTTATGCTGTCAATATTTTTAAATGTATCCGGCAATTCAATTTTTCTCATCTCGGCAGCCGAAGTATCCTGTACATATATGGAGCCATCCGAATTCACATAAAAAATGTTATTATTTTTTTTAAGTGCAAATGAACATGAGTTTATTCTTCCATTTTCACTGTCCAGAACCAAGCTTGCAGTACCATCGTCATTTATCCCAAATACACTTTTTCTGTCAGTTCCACAAGCAAACACCTTTTCCACATCCCCCGTTATCTTGGATAATAGCTTTCCACCGCAATGAATAAGTTTAATAACCTCACCTGCAATATAATCTGCATATATCACCATATCCGTTCCCGAAACAGCAAACCAGACCCTACCGTTATCACATATATAACTATATATTTTATTCTCACTATTAAACTCTATTGGAATATCTATAATATCTGAAAACGCCAAACCTTGGTCATATGTTCCAGTCTCTGTGTCATATACCATAATATGCTGATTAATATTATACGGAAGCATATAAATCCTACCTTCAACTGCTTCAGCGCTACAATACAGAAGTTCTCCTATCTTACCAATATTATAATTTAATCCAAGTCTGGTAAAATGCCCTGTAAATCTATCGATCTTTATTAACTGAGCTGTATTTCTCAATATACAATAAATAAAATCCCCAACCAAAAGCGAAGTCATTATAAGTCCTACTCTATATATCTCATTATATCTCCCCAATGGCATTAATCTTGAAATAGTATTATACTTTTCCGTGTCTAAATCCCACTCTGCCATCAACCATGAATCCATATCACTCATAATCAACTTGTTATCCAGAAACAGCACATTGTACGTTGACAAATATTTATCCATTAAATTATACCTATCCTATCTGCTTAACGCTTAAGCCTTACATTTTCTATAATCATCTATCAACTTGTACACATCTATAATATTCCCTTTAAAACCTTGCCCTCGTAAATCGGCTTTTATATGTTCATACTGATTATAAACTGTGACAAGCACTGTACCATTTTTGTCCAAATATTCACTTTCAATATTATAAAGGTCAATATTTCTGTATTTATTAAGTCTATCATTCCTGTCAATCAGCCCCGTAATTGTCATCCTCTTCTCGGACTCGTTTAAAAGTATTAATGTCTTAGCAATTGCAGAAAAACCATACAGATACAAATTGTCGCTTGTTTTACAAACATTTTCCGCTATATATTCGTATAGTTTATTACTGTTCATAAGCTGATTAATAATGCTCATTATTACTTCCTGTTTCGACTTTTCCAATGGTCCCATACCTATATTACTTGCTAAGTCAGCTGACCATAACAATACCTTAGGATCTTTAAAAATTGGTGATTTCATTACCTCTACATATTGTTCATAATACGGATGATATGGATTTCTAACATCCATAAACCACTGTATATTTTTATCATATATTCCGCCTGGAACAATCGGACGTATTCTTACCTTATCAGCCCCGAACTCTTCTATACATCGTCTTGCAAATTCAGGCATCTCCCTGAAATTTTCTTCCTGCAATACTGTCGCAAGCTCAAGGTAATTAATAACGCCTTCTTCTCTGAGCTTTTTTACATACCTCAAATTATTTTCTATATTAGATATCGGCAGTCTCGTTCCGGATAAATGCTGATAGACCATCTCATTAAAACTCATAACCGTAATACTGACATGCAAATTGTACTTTCCAAGATTTGCTATTTTACCCCAATTTTTTTCATTAAAAAGAGAACCATTTGTTTCTAATGCCACTGTCACCTGCTCTGGTGGCGCGATAGGTTTCCATTCTGCAAGAAGTTTCATAGTCCTCGGACTGGCAAAGAGTTCCCCCCTTCCATTTGCTGAAATGTTTTTTACGTATGGCATTAGTTCTCTTAATCGAGACTCAAGTTTTTCATACTGTTCTGTATAATCGTTTTCCTTAGTATCTTTCATGTGCTGATAGCTTGTACAACATGTACAGCTATAATTACAATTTCCCTCATATCCCAGCAGCAACATATCAGGATAATCAGGAAGTGTTTCAATATCAATATATATATCATCTAAATTTCCATTTGAGAGAAATGGACAATTATCTGCATCACAATATGCAAAGCTACCATCCTGAAATGTTTTCAAAATATCTGCAGCTTTCTCTCCATTTATTAGGGTACTATAATCTGCATCAATAATATTCCCAATCAAATTTTTTTTCATCCAGCCACAAACTCGTGCGTCACCCTCAGCATTTATAATCTGAAGCCAATTTACAGCTCTTCTACAAACTTTCATATATGCCTCCAAAAATTTCCCAATTTATGTAATATTATAACTCTGATATATAATTTTGATAGGACGTGTCAGGATCAAACACAGCTCCCATGTGTACTGTCTTTCTCATCTCTATAGGAGGCATGGACATATAATCTCCATACGCAACTGTAAGTATGTTATCATACCCTATCGGCATTGGAACATCATAATTTTCGAATTTTCCCATAACTACTTTGTCAAATGCATTTGTATCATACGTCTGTCTTTCATATCCGTATGCATTATATACCATCAACGCAGTCTTATTTTCATCTATATAATTATATTTTGATGCTATCTTCTGTATTTTGTTATAAACTTCTACGCTGGACATTCCCTGCCACTTTTGTACCCTCTCAATGTCCTGTCTACTAAGATTAGGATTATCCTTTCTCATATATGTAGAATTTTGAATCGCGAGCTGTATAATAGCATTGTAATCTTTCTCCTGTGTATCTTGGTTTACCTTATCTACCGGAAAAATATCCAAACATATTCCTTGATTCATTTTACTATACTTAAATTTTTCTATAAGCGATGTTGTGTTTGAGTTTCTCAACCTTGCGAATGAAAAACCACTATATTCATCGGTTAAAGGTATCTGCAAAAAATACGGATTCTCAAATTCGTATGCTAAACTCACAAATCTATCATAATCATCCCTGAGCATAGCAACATCAATGTCATCATCCCACGGTATAAAACCTTTATGCCTTACAGCCCCAAGCAAGGAACCTCCAAATATATAATATTTTAAACCATGTTTTTTACATACACGTTCAAACTCAAGGTATAAATCCAACTCAACTGCCCAGATTTTTTTCATTCGTTCATTAACATAGTAATCGCATCTATACTCCGGCTTTAAAAATTCTTCGCTAATTCTTCCACTCTTCAATATTCTCTCTACTTCAGTCATGCTCGTTTTCTACCTCAACCTTATAATATTGGCTCATATTATTTGTAATATCTATCATTTCCTGCATTGAATCTGCTTTAAAAATTATAGTTCCCAATGAGTGGGAAGTATTTTGATATTCATGCACATAATCTCCCGCTTCCGCAGTACAATAAACATTTAATAAATTTTTTTCCTTAAATCTTCTCTCAAAGTTGATATCTTTAAACCGTCCACTCTCAGTACTATAAATCATATAGTTGCTATAATATCCATTGCTTTCTGCCATTGTCAATTCACTGCAGTCTTCTCCCATATAACCCATTATTGTATACTTAACTAAATCAACTCCCGTTGCATACTTTATTAACTGCGGTATATAACTTCCTCCGTTGCGTGGTCCCAATTCAAGAATAAAAACATTATCATTCTGATCAATTATAACCTCTATGTTATAAGCACATGTTTTCATTCCCAATGCTGTTATCAGTTTTTGCAGTTCATTATCGATTTTATCTTTCATTTCTTTACTTAATAATGACGGCCAAAATTCACCCAAAGCAACATACTCTCTTGTTCCATTTGAACTATATAGCTCGTTTCCGTAACTTGTAAATACTAATTTGCCATCTACGGAAAACCCATCACCTGATACCTGATATCCCTTTTTTACAATAAACTCTTCGACAATAAACCTTTTTTTTCTTGAATAACTAAGCGCTTCTTTAACAGCCTCTTTTAGCCCGGATTTATCATACACCTTAACAACTCCCTTACTTCCTGAGGAGTCCACCGGTTTTACCATTACCGGCATTTTATATCTGTCCATATCTGCATATGCTTCTTCATATGAATCATATCCACAAGCGGTTGGCACATTAAAACCATTATTTTTTAGAAAAGCACGGAACAAATCCTTCTGTGTAAGAATATTAACTGATTTATAGGGATTGCCGATAAGCCCCATTTTTTCTGCTACATATGCTGCTGTTGGCGCAGCCGGATCAGATGCATATGCTACAATCCCATCTATTTCTTTCTCTTTTGCCAGTTGGAGTACCCCTTCAATATCTGTTGTGCTTACATTATAATATTCATCCGCCAACTTATGCCCAGGATTTTCCGGCAAATAGTCGCATGTTATAACATGGTATCCCAAATCTTTCGCACATTGTATTGCCGGAATCTGTTGTCTTGCTCCACCTAACATTAATATCTTTTTCATTATGTACAACCTTCTATGTCTAAATATTTTTAATAAAATTCTCTATTCTAATAATTGCTTTCTTCAAATTATCCATATCTAATGTAAAGGCAATTCTAATATAGTATTTGTATATGTTTCCATATGTAATCCCGGGAACCACCGCAACATGTTCCATCTCAAGTAATTTGTTGGCAAATTCCATACAGTCCAATCCTGTCTCACTTATATTCACAAACAAATAAAATGTTCCGTCCGGTTTATGACAGCTTAACTTAGGAATATTATTTATTGCGGCAACCATATAATTTCTGCGTTCTTCATATACATCACAAATTCTTGTGTCATCCAGATGAAATTTATATGCAGCTATTGCAGCATACTGTGATGGCAATGGAGCACATGCACATATATTTTCCTGCATCTTAATCATATTTTTTATGAAATCTTCCGGTCCTATTGAATATCCAAGTCTATAACCTGTCATTGCAAATCTTTTTGAAATACTATCTATCAATACAGTTCTATCCTGCATTCCATCTCTTGTAATAATACTGTCATGCTTTTTCCCGTCAAAAAGTATAGTTTTATATACCTCATCCGAAAAAATCACTAGATTATATTTATTGGCGATATCCGCAATGTCATCAAGCAATTTGCTGCCCAATTCCATTCCGGATGGATTTGCCGGAGAATTCAACACCATTGCAACTGTTCTATCTGTAATCTTTTCCAAAATCTGTTCTGTTGTAGGTTGAAAGTCGTTATCCTCAAATGTATTGATAACTACCGGTACTCCCTCACACATTTTGATCATTTGAACATAGTTTACATAATGTGGTGATATGATAATCACCTCGTCTTTAGGATCAAGCAATGTAAGAAATGCCAGATACAACGACTCCATTCCACCTACCGTAACCACCACATCTGTATTCGGATTTGCTTTCAAACCATATTCCTTGTAAAAGCAATCACATATAGCCTTACGCAATTCCATCAATCCTGCATTAGCCGAATATCTGGTTTTGCCACTCTGTATAGCATCACAAGCAGCCTCTTTTATGCCTGTATCTGTCTGAACATCCGGATCACCTAATGTAAAATCTATAACATCATCATACGCCTGTGCCATATTGAACAATTTTCTGGTCAATGACGCCTCTAATGAATTAGCCTTCTTTGATACTTTCATTTTCCACACCTTTACTCATTTCTTCATCATACTCACATCTAAGGATTGAGTAAATTAGCAAATCTACAAATTTTCCATCTTTATAGTTTGCCTTTCGCTTTCTTCCTTCATATACAAATCCACATTTTTCGTATAAATGTATTGCCCTTTTGTTATCAGCCAAAACACATAATTCTACCCTTTGTAAATTCAAATTGTTAAACGCGTGCCAAAGCATCCTATTTACAGCATAAGTTCCAGCTCCTTTATTTTGATTTTCTGAATCTCCAACCATAATTTGAAATTCTGCAGATTGATTTTGAAAATTAATAGATGTAAGACTTACAATTCCTAATATCTCGTCACAGGAATCATTAACAATTGCACATCTTACATTTTCCATTCGATTTGCCATATAATTATTAAACCAATTCACGTCCACTTCATAATTAATAAATCTAAAAGGTGCCCCTAAATAACTTATTAGTTTTTCGTCATTCCTCCAGTTATTTATTTTATTTAAATCTCTTCTCTCTATTTCTCTCAGTCTATACATTTTCTTACCATATCCTCCATATATTCCATATCTGAAATTTCATACCTTTGGTCAATTGGAAGCGGTAATATATTTTTAGCAAACTCGTACTCCAATGTTCCTTCTTTACATTCCTCCAGCACATTTGGCCATAATGTCGGAACATAAATCTTGTTCAGCTGTAATTTTTTTCTCACTTCACAGCCATTCTTTATTAACAACGGATACATAAAAGCACCATATGGAACAATCAGGTCTAATTCATTTATATCTGAAAACGCTTTATACAACTTCTCAAAATTATGTTGTCTTTTACTTCCTACACAATTATAATTAATGCCTCTCAATAGGTTTTCTGTTAATTTCGACATCGTTTTTATTGGCTGTATCTCTATTAATGCATTGTTTTCAACATATTTGTCATAAAATTCACTTGCAGTACACTCGAAACGTCCAAGTAAAAAAGTCATTCTTGAATAAGATTCATCTTGTTCAAGCTGTCTATCTATTTTTTTATTAGTATATAAAAAAGCACCATCCGCAACACCAAAATATTTACGACAGCTATATAATGTATCAACATTAGCAATTGGCATCTGAAAATAACTCTGCGTGTTATCCACAATAACATTTGTATATTTCTTTTTTAATTCATATAATATTGTGTTATCAAGTTGACCGTAAAAATTAACTATATATATCCATTCATTCTCATTTATTTTTTCGCATATTGGCATAAAATGTTCATCAATATGATATTTTTCCACTTTTACATTATATTGAATAAATACACTATCACATGAACTGCACATAAAAAACGGCATTAAAATATGCTTAATTTTTTTTGTTTCTATAATATAGGCCAATGCGTTTTTAGCACAATTCAAAGTCACTGCACCTTCATGAAGCATCGGTAAATTATAGTGTTCCAACTCTATATAACCACCAATTTCTTTCATTTCTTTTCCCCCATCACCCCAACTATTCTCTCCATCTTCTCCACCTCAAGTCCCTCATAAAACGGTATTGTCAGGACTCTGTCCGAGAGATTTCTGGCATTGTCAAGCTTGTCAAATCTGTATTTATTTCTGAAGCATGCCTGGTCTGCCGTAATCGGGTGGAAATACTTTCTTGCGTATATATTGTGCTCCCTTAACATATCATACAGTTCGTTTCTGCTCATTCCATACTCATCATTTACCAAGATAGGGAAGTATGCGTAATTGCGGGTTGCTCCCTGACGCTGCTCAAGGAAGCCGATGCCCGGAATCTTGGAGAGCTGTTCCCTGTAGTACTCATAGCGTTCCTTTCTGTTTGCAAGCGCCTCATCAATATGCTTCAGATTGCACAATCCCATGATTGCACAGAACTCATTCATCTTAGCGTTAGCGCCGACGTCCGTCACCAGCTCCTCACCGTGAATTCCAAAGTTCTTGAGATTATAGAGCTTGTCATATATCTTGTGGTCAGAGAATGAAACCGCACCGCCCTCTATTGTATTGAACACCTTGGTTGCATGAAAGCTGAACACGGACGCATCTCCGTAGCAGCCTATTCCCTTCCCTTTGTATTCGACACCGAATGCATGGGCTGCATCATATATCACCTTGAGATTGTACTTGTCGGCTATTCTCTGGATTTTCTCCACGTTGCATACATTTCCATAAACATGCACAGGTAGGATAGCCACTGTCTTTTCTGTGACAAGCTCCTCTATCTTACTCTCGTCAATCGTTCCGTCCTCCCAGTTCACATCGCAGAACACCGGTTTGAGGTGATTTCTGACAATAGCGTGAGTCGTCGATATAAATGTGAACGGGGTCGTTATAACCTCACTTCCCTCAGGAAAGCCGAATGCCTGAATTGCAAGCTCAAGCGCCATATGACCATTCACCATAAGCGACAGTCCCGGCACTCCAAGATAGTCTGTCAGCTTTGCCTCTAACTGCTTATGGTATGTTCCCATATTCGTGAGCCAGTGTGTGTCCCAAAGCGGCTTAATAGCCTCTATATATTCCTCGTATGATGGCATAGAGGATTGTGTAACTAGTATTCTGTCATCCATTATGTGTTCCTTTCCGGACCCCAACCTGAATGCATGATTTTCGCGATTATATCATACAATAGGGAATTTCAACGAAATCTCTTATCATATTAAAAAGGCTGCCATTCCCATGGCAGCCTCTGTAAACTATCAATTCCCTATAATGCCTCCATGCATTTTACAACCCGCTATCCATGCGGATTCGTTGTTTCGTCCTGTTTTGTACACATTTCGATTAATTCTTATATTTATTTTATCGGCATTTTCGGTATTTTCTTAACCTTATTATAATTTTTGTACAATTTAAAGGGGGCCTTTTTAATTACCCCACCTCCACATTCTCCAGCATAACCGGTTTGCCCGCGCGCACGAACTTCTGAATAATGCTGTCCACGTCACCATAGTACGCATGTCCTATCAGTGCGAGCTCATCGGGCTGTATTTTTCCGGTTCCGTCATATATTCCCCAGCCCTTTTTCAGATACTCGTCCACCACCGACACATACTCCTGCCACAGCTCGGGATATCTGCTCTCCAATACAGGTCCCACTATCGGATTGTCGATCCACAGGAAGGTTATTGACTCCGCTTCTCTCTCAAATGTCGCGAGTATGCTTCTCAGCTTTTCTATGTATCTGTCCCTGTTCTGAAGGATAAAGCTTATGTTATTCTTGTATACGACAACCTTCTTCTCCCTGCCGTCACCGTCGTACATGAGTTTCTTCCACTGCTCCGGCAAGGTTGAGATTACCTGCTTTCGCAGCGCCTGTTCTGTCTCCTGCCTGTATGCCGGCAATCTGGTCTGAATTTTCTTCTCCCATAGCTCTGCCGTATCGTCCCCGGCAAATTCAGCGAGCAGCTTCACATAGGTCTGTCTGAAGCTCTCCGACTTCACAATCACCCTGTCCGCCTGCATAACGCCCTTGCTGCACATGTAATTGCGTGCATTGAGCAGTGATTTCTCGTCATCGTCCCTGATATCATCGATATCAAACGGAGGAACGAATACCAGACAATCCGTATATTTTCTGAGATTATCCGAATGAAACGGCGGATATATTCCTATAACAAAATCGTGCTGGTCATAAGGGCACTGTATATAAATCTCATCGGGGTGCCTTGAGGCAATGTCATACTGTCTGTAGTCGGTAAGCTGTACCGCCTCAGGAAAGCCTTCGCTCTCGTAGCAATCCTCAAGGATTTCTCCTCTTGCTGTTTTTATAAAGTACGGCTCGGGCATTACGATCACATCGCAGTCCTCATCGTTGCTGTACTCTCTCCACAGGTCATCGAAACCTCTCCACAGTGATGCTTTATATGGTATGAATACTATCTCCCGTCTTTTTTGCAGTTTTTCAACACCGGCTTTTAATTTTGTGAGTGCGTCATCGACCATTCCGCACATAACCAGCCTGCTCTCCACGCTGCCCGCCTCACCCGAGCTTATCAGCTCGTACATGCTGTAGACGGTTTCACAGTATTCCTCGAATGTTTTTATAAGGCTGTCCGTATTGGAAAAATTGTTCTCAACCGCATTTCCCGCACCTATGGCGACATTCTGGCAGCTCTCAAGAAGCTGCAACACCGTCTCAATATCGTTTGTCTGCACCAGCCTGATTATATTCGTGTGTATCTTGGCAAGCACCTCAACCGCTTCAAGCACCTGTCTTTTCACATTTTCACGGATATTGACATCGCTCCTGACACACGGTTTTAAGTCCTCCTCAGAAAAATAATATTTGTAAGGGAGGCCATTGGTGTAGAGCTTCTCCGCCTCCGCCTCCGCTTTATCAAAATACGGGTAGTCGTGGACTCCGCCCGAATGTATAAGAACCATGTAATTTCCATAGTCCTCCCTCAGTATCTCATCATACATGGCGGGCGCATTGATGGTCATGTTCTCAAACGGAAGCTCTATAATATCCTTATAATACTCAAGCTTATACTTATGAGTTCCCTTTTCTATCCAGTAAGTCATAAGTGCAACCTCTGTGGCGCCATCTTCGGGAGTATACAGCGCATACATCTTCTCCGCAAATTCACACATCTGATGGACAAGCGGCTTGTCCCTGTCGAAGTGGACATGGCAGAGTCTCTCGACGGTTTCCACCGCCTCAAGCGTGCTGGCAAATTCACATTGGTCCGTTCCGATGCTGTTTATTATTGAGGTTGCGAGCTTTATCATCTCCTTGCGAAATTCCTCGTCCTGCTCATTCGGCGCAATGTAGTCGAGCACAAATATATCCACACCTGCCGGATACGGGAACTGATGAAATTTAGCTATATGTGTTTTTGTAAAATTTACCTTCGAGTCATTATTGACTCTGGTAATCATGTCATCAAAATCCAATGCCTCATGGACATTCAGAACATAATAGTCCTCCGGGAGCTCACTCTTAGCTATGCTGTTGAACTTATCATAGTCCTCTCTGAGCATGCCGATATCCAGGTCGTCGTCCCACGGCACGAACCCGCCATGGCGCACTGCTCCCAAAAGTGTTCCATAGTCTGCAAACCATCGGATATTATGTTTTTTGCACACTCTTGCGACCTCATTGAGCACCTCAAGCTCTGCCGCCCATGCCCTCTTAACTATACCTGGCACAAAAAAACCGTCTCTGACCTCATCATCAAAATAATTGTCCGGGAATTGCATTTTTCTAACCTCACATGTTCTTTATATTTCAACGCTCTCAATCATAACAGGCACGCCGTTTTTCTGGCATATCCTCGACAAATAACAGCCATCTCCATAGTACGCATCGGCAAGCTCCGCTACAGCATGTCCATCTGACATGTCATGTATTCCGATATCGCTGGCACAGGCTGCCAGTTCTTCTATCTCTCCGGCAAGCTTCGGATTTGTCCGTCTCACGGACTCCATCGTACATTCAGGGAAATTCCAAACCACTGCAATATCCTGAGAGTTATCCTTAAACACCTCTAAAGCCCGCCTGACCTTCGCTGCGGCAGCCGCGCCATTCTCAAGGAAAAAGCCGACCTCGTTATGGTATAATATTATTTTTTTCCTGCTGCCGTCGGGCTTATAGATTATCCTTCTGACCTCGTCAGGCATATCGGCAAGCTTCTGCTCATTATGCACGGCAGCCTGTCCGTCAGCCACAGTCGTCTGGTTCCCCGTTCCGACAAGCTTCTGCTCCCATATACTTCTGCTGTCCTCACCTGCCCATTCGGTCAGCTTATCACAGTACACTTTTTTCAGCGCCTCCGATTGTACCATAACCCGATGTGCTCTCACTACCCCCGGCACAGGGGCATAATGCTTCATATTATGATACTCGCGCTCGTCGCTGTCCGTGAACTCATCAACGGCAAACGGCGTAACATATATCATGGTCTCGCAGCTCTCCAGAAGCTTTCCCGTATAATATGCCGGGTGTATGCTTATCCCCTCATTCCACTCGTCATACGGATTTTGTATATATACAACATCTGGTCTGTGTAGTGCAATATCATATTCATTGTACTTCACCACCCTGACGTTTTCCGGCGTATCTTGAAGCAGCTCTAAAAACGCCTCATATTCGCAGTGCTCATCGTACAATGCGCCATCGTATCTTTTATGGAAATAAGGTACCGGTATGACATATATTTTACAGTCACTCTGTACTGCTTTCAGGTATTCAGCCCTTATATACTGCCACTGTGCAGTCCTTGACACGACAAAAACCGTTTCCTTCCTGTCAATTATGTCCTTCCGAACACATTCAGCTATCTCCACGGCGCATTTTCTAAGCTTCTCCGCCGCATCGCCCTTCTGAACCTGCTCGTACAGAAGCTCACAATAATTTTCCAAAATTCCGACTGTCTCAAGTCCTTCTCCATACTGCTGCTCTATGAGCGTACCGAAATCAACCGCAAGCTGCTGTGCCTCATACGGATCCTTAATATCATAAAGCTCCTCACATACCGCATGGGCGATATCCTCGAAGCTGTCAGCAGCTTTCGCCTTCCGGCATTCACCCAAGGCATATTCTTTCTCCGTCTCGTTGTACTCATACTTAGGAAGCGTTATGTCCATCAGTGCATCAAGCTGCGCCTGCTGGCTCTCGTAAAACGGATAGCCGTGACCGCTGCAATCCTTATGTATCTCCAGATAATTCCCATACCGCTTTCTAAGCATCGCGTCATACCCTATCGGAACCGGTATTGTGGTATTTTCAAACGGTATTCTCACACAGTCCTCATAGTATTCCTTCTTATACCTGTGATTTTTCCTTCTGAGTCCGAAAGGATACAACTGCGTAAGCTCATCGCTCTCCTTATCACTGAACTTTGCAAATAGTCTTTCCGCCTGAATGTACATATATTGATGCAGCTCAGATATGTACTTTTTTACCTCATCATCGGCGCTGTCCCCGGCAAGCCAGTTCTCTATATATCTCCTGTTGTACATTCCATGTATGCAGCCCGTCTGTGTAAGTTTGTTAAGCCCGTCAAAGGCGTCCTTCACACTAATATTCTTTTCCGCTATATGGTCCGCGAGCGTAATCGTATAGTCAGCGAGAACATCCCTCGTCTTTTCAGCCTCCGCGTCTCTTGCAACATAGTCCATAAGAAATATGTCAACGCCCGCAATGTACGGAAATTCATGATATTTTCTCAGATGGGCTTCATCATAGCTCATGTGTCCGGTGTTCATCACCCTTGCAAGGAACAGCCAGAAATCATCTCTTGTATGCAGGTTATTAATCTTGTATCCCTGCGGCAGCTCACTCTCGGCGACCTTGAGAAACTTCTCATAATCGGCGCGTTTCATGCCGATATCCAGATCATCGTCCCACGGTATAAAACCGTTATGTCTCACCGCCCCGAGCAGTGTTCCCCACTCTGCAAAATACTGTATATTGTGCCTGCGGCATATCCTGTCAATCTGCTCAAGGACTTCCAGCTCCGCCGCCCATGCACGCTTTATCATGGAAGGTACAAAAAATCCCTCCCTAATCTCATCTTCAAAATATTCTTCCGGAAACTGCATCTGCTTTCTCCCTATTGTGATTATTAATGTATATCGGTTAATTCTCTGTTATTATTAATATTACTGCAATCTGCCGTATCGCGTTTGACCTTTTTCATTGCAGGCGTTATAATTTTTTGTATCAGTCCCTTTTAGGAGGTAAAAATGGACAACAAAAAAGATATTTTGATTGATTTTCTTATCCCGATTGCCGGCGAAGGCGGAGCCGAGCGCGTTATGAACGTGGTGCTCGAATATCTCAACAATAACGGCTTCCATGCCCGTGTTGTTCAGCTTATATCTGACGGAAGCCGTCACTTTAACAGCAGCATTGATGTTTACCCCATTCTTATAAATCAAAGAGTCAATGACCTGAGCGAGCTCTCGGGTCTGTATACCGCATTTCTGTCACAGTACGGTGTCCCGGACATTGTTGTCGCCACTTCCTGGCCTTATCTGATACTGACGGCGCGCAAGGCTCTCGAGCCATTTAACACTCCATGCAAAGTCTACTCCTGGCTGCACAACGCTTTAAGCGAATATTCACGTTACGGTGCCGGGGGAATTGAATGTATGAGACTTGCCGACCACCACCTGTGCATCAGCAGACACGCCGCCGACATTCTTATCAAGGATAACCCCGATGTCAGCACCTCCATCACATTCAATCCTGTCGATATGAGCCACTATATTCCTCAGAAACAGTACCATTCTGACAGCAGAACGCTGCTCTATGTAGGACGTTTATCGCCGGAGAAACGTGTCGATATCATTCTACGAGGTCTTGCCTCCGTCAATATGCGGCAGCCCGGGCTGCCATGGAAGCTTCGTATAGTGGGCGACGGTGACGAGCGCCGTTCAATCATAGAACTGATTGACGAACTGCGGCTCGGCGACTATGTCACCTTAACCGGCTGGCAGAGCAATCCTTGGCAATACTGCGATGATATCACAGCTCTTGTCGTTGCATCGGAATGTGAAGGCGGCCCCCTTGTCGCGGTTGAAGCTCTTGCCAACGGCATTCCCGTCATATCGACCCCCGTTGACGGAGTTATCAAGCTGATTACGCCCGGAATAAACGGCTGGCTGTTCCCTCACAATGACCACGAAGCACTCGCTGATATCTTATGCGCCATCTCGGACAGAACTCTCCCTGCCATCAAGCCCTGTGCCTGCACAGAGAGCGTATCCTGTTACGAGCGCGACACGGCTCTTGCGAATTTCAAGAGGGCTCTTTATGACGGACTCGACAAAATATCAATCATAGTCTACTGCTTCAATGCGGAAAAACAGCTTCGAAAATGTCTCGACAGCCTGCTGTCGCAGACGCTTACTCGGGCAGCCATGGAGTTTATCTGCGTGGACAATCATTCCACTGATAACTCGCTTGACATACTGAGCGAGTACGAGCAAAAATACTCTGATATTTTTATGCTTATTCCGCTTTCCGAGAGCATACCGCCTGAACATGCCAAGGGTATCGCATTGGATTACTCAACCGGAAACTATATTACATATATGGACACCGAGGATTGTATTCCACCCACTCTGCTTGAAAATCTCTATACCCACATAAAAATATACGGCGGCGACATAGAAGGCAGAATATACCAAAGGAGCTCTCTCCTTAACAGGGCTGACTACACAGCGGAATAAATATATTTACATACAGTCTGACAAAATCTCCTTCAATCTGACCTTATATGTATGATGCTTTTCAATCTCAGCGAGTGCGGCTGAGGCAATACGGCTGCGCTCCTGATCATGCTCGAGATAATAGGCTGACAGCTCGAGTGCCTCTTCTATCGATGTATACTGTACAAAATGTTTTCCCGGCTCGAAATGTCTCAGCATATCCTGCTGGTAATTGGTGAGCAGAAATCCGCCTGAACCCATTATATCCATTGCTCTGAGCGGAATTCCCGTCCTTATGCTTCTCAATGATATATTAAGGTTAATTTTATATGTATTGAATACAACCGGCATCTCGTTGAGGTAATCTATACTGCCCAGGTTTCGCGCCCCGGGAATTGAATAATCGGACTCAGTGAAGTAATCAATCTTAAATCCGCACCCGGCCATCGCACCTATAAGCCCTTTCCTGTCGATAAAGGCTATTCTCGGGCATATATAATAGTCCGCGTAGACCCTCGGCTTGCTTATATAACTATTCTTCTCTATCTTGTACGGCATCACTTTGTCTATCTTTTCTAAGACTTCCCCTTCAAGACATTCCTCCAGAAAATTGCAGCCATACACCCGTCGCTGCGCCTCGACAAGAGCATCAAGGAACCCGGCAAGCTCCATATCCCTGCTCGTCTCAAACAGTCTCTCATAAAATCTGTTTCTGTTATTGTACATTGAACCCACAAATTCGATATCGCCTCTGTCACCACATATTTTATTGCTTCTGTTCTTTGCTATGGTCCCGGCAATTCTCTCCGTATTGACTGCCAGAGGTATATAATGTATCGTACTTACACCCTTCTTGGACAATTCATCAGCCATATAGCTGTCAAAGGTTCCGACGTAATTCACATTATTATTAACGGAGGCATCATATACCTTCAGGAAAGGGCTGTCATAAATCCACGAAAAATACCGACAGCCTGTTCTCATACACGCCTGTGATATAAACGGATAATAATTAAAGGACACAACCAGCTCCGCCCTCGTCTCCCTTATCACAGCGTACAGGCTGTCGCTAAATTCCTGATATTCACCGCCAAACGCTTTCTCCGGTATCTCAATTACCTTCACCTCATGTCCGAGCTGAAGAAGCGTCTCAAACATATCTATCGCCCCAAAACAGTTCCAGTTCGCATATACAATTCGCATTATATTTGATTTCCTTTTGTGATGTGATATTATCATTATAGCATACTCGTTCCAAGGAGGACACATTTTAATGAAAGTACTTTTTATACCAACCGCCAACTCAGTATCAGACCTCATGCTCGGTCTGACCGAAATGGGATATGATGTGTCATATATTCCCAATTTTGCAGCCAACCCTGTAGCTCCCCTTGACACGGACAGAGCCGTCATCATCTCCGCGCTTGAAACCGTCCGCCCAAGCTATGTATTCTCGTATCTTTTTATCCCTATGGTCGCTGAGATTACTCATTCCTACGGTATTCCTTACATATCATGGACTTACGACTCGCCGCTCACAAGCCTGTTCACTCCGCAGTTAGAATATGACAATAATTATGTATTTATATTCGATAGGGCACAGTATCTTCGTCTCAAGACCTCGACCAATGCCAATGTATACCATCTCCCGCTGGGCGCATACATGACCCGCGTCGGCGCAATCGACATATCGGACGATGACGTCGCAAAATTCTCATCAGACATATCATTTGTGGGGACGCTTTACGGAGACAACCCATACAATAAATATTCAGCATATCTTGATGAGACTGCCGGAACGGAGCTCAACAATTATCTTCTCGCAAATGCCCATAACTGGCTTCACACCAAGCCGTGGCCTTCCCTGTCAGAGCAGTCCACACATGCCATGCAACAGCTATTTGGAAATATGATTACAAACAACTCCTCTCTCAATGACAGCACTTATATAGCTCTATTATTTCTATCCAAAAAGCTTGCGGAGATAGACCGCATAACCTTGCTGAACGCGCTTGCCATGCAGCATCATGTAGACCTCTACACGGGAGACGGTGCTCACCCCGCGCTAAGCAATGTACATCAGCATGGACGTGTCAGCTACGAGAGTGATATGAGCAAGGTGTTCTACTGCTCCAAAATCAACCTCAATGTGACTCTTCCGTCCATAGAGACAGGAGTTCCACAGCGCGTGTTCGATATTATGGCATCAGGCGGTTTTTGTATAAGTAACTATCAGGAGGAGATGGACGAGCTATTCACCGTCGGAAAGGATATAGAATGTTACAGAAGCGTTGATGAACTGCTTGATAAAGTAAATTATTATCTCACGCATGACAACGAAAGGCTCAGAATTGCCATAAACGGATATAAATGCGTTGCTGAAAATCATACCTTAAATCATAGAATAAGTGAAATGTTCAATATAGTAAAAGGAAATTAGAGATATATTGTAATCTAAATCAGAATATAATAAAGCACAAAATAAAGACCGGTGAAATCACCGGTCTTTACTATGATAGCCTTCTTACTTGAGATTAGCCAAGGATTGAAAGAACACCCTGTGTTGACTGATTAGCCTGTGCAAGCATAGACTGTCCAGCCTGAGCAAGAATGTTGTTCTTGCTGTAGCTAACCATCTCATCAGCCATATCAGTATCACGGATACGTGACTCAGCTGAAGATGTGTTCTCAGATGTTGTGTCAAGGTTAGCGATTGTGTGCTCAAGTCTGTTCTGGATAGCACCGAGCTTAGATCTCTGTGTAGATACACTCTCGATAGCCTTCTGAATAGCGCTCATTGTAACACCAGCTGTTGCGTTAGAGCTTACCTTAAGATTATCAGCTGATAAGCCGATAGCTGATGCAGACATGTTACTAATAGAGATAGACATTGTCTGCCCCTTAAGAGCACCGATCTGAAGAGACTTGTTCTTGAATGATCCAGTTAACAGGTTCTGAGTATTGAACTGTGTTGTAGACTGAATTCTGTCAAGCTCTTTCTTAAGCTCATCGATCTCATCCTTGATAGAGTTTCTATCAACTGTTGTGTTAGTATCGTTAGCAGCCTGCGTAGCGAGCTCGTTCATTCTCTGAAGAATGGAGTGTGCCTCGTTAAGAGCACCTTCTGCTGTCTGGATAAGAGATACGCCGTCAGCTGCGTTGTCAGATGCCTTATCAAGACCTCTGATCTGATATCTCATCTTCTCGGAAATTGAAAGACCAGCTGCGTCATCGCCTGCTCTGTTAATTCTGTAACCTGAAGATAACTTCTCTGCTGACTTAGCCTGTGCGCTAGTTGTGATGCCTAACTGTCTGTTAGAGTTCATCGCTGTAAGATTGTGCTGTACTACCATGATATATTCCTCCTTGAATATCTATCGGCATCCATGCCGATGTGAATTGTTGTAGAGGCTCTGCCTCCAAGTTGGTAAGTATTTCTTACCTTCTGTATATTATATCGGTTCAAAGTCCTATAACTTTATACCCGAATAATATCTTTTTTTAAATTTTTTATTTTTTCTTATCCATGAATACAGGTTCACTCGTAACCTTGTTCATGGTCTTGTAATAGTTAGCGGCATACTGCTGGTTCTTCTTCACGCTGCTGATTTCCTTGCGGCGCGATGCAAACTTGCCCTCTATTCTGTCCTTATTGCGCTTCTCCTCCGCCATGAGATGGCTGCTCTTCTCCATTATCTGAGTTATCTTGCCCTGAAGCCTCTTTATCTCAGAAGCATATCTGTCCTTATTTCCGTCAAGCTCTGCCTTCACATTGTTGTAGACAAGCTGAAAGCCTTCATCCATCGCATTGAGCCGGTCTATAAGCTCCGCCTTCTGCTCAACAATATGTCCGAACGCCGCCTCGTCGAATGTCACGGCACTTAGCACCTTTTCCTGCTCTACGTTAAGTCTCTCAACCGAGTCAAGAATGTCAATCTTCTTGTCAAGACTGCTCTCCAATATTGTCAAATAGCTCTCTGTCATGCTCATGGTGTTCCTCATTTCCATATCCTGCACTTGCAGATACTGTTTTACTTAGAATGGTTGGTCCTTGATAGACGCATAACTTCCTTCCATGTATCTCTCATGGTTCTGAGATGTCCAAGTACTTCTTCCATTATCGCCTTATCCTTCTTGATATTCGCCTCAAGAAGTCTTCTCTTAAGATACCTATATACCTCATCAAAGTCCTTCGCAACCGGATACTTGTGATCCAATGTTACCTGGAACTCCTCTATAATTCTCTCTACCTTACGGATGCTGTTGTGTGCCTTCTCTATTTCGCCCTTCTCTATTGCAACAATCGCAATGTTGGCATACTTGATAGCTCCCTCATAAAGCATAAGCGTAAGCTCAGCCGGTGACGCTGTGAGTATCTTGTTCCTCTCGTACTGCTGATAGCCTGCAGGTGTGTTCATGCCGCCTACCTCCTCTTACTTGCAAAGCACAGCCCACTATTATCGTAATAATGAGCTGTGCATATTTATGGTACTATTTTATCAAATTATTATCACATTGTAAAGGTATAAACTTTATCATGAACCCAGAAGGCTGGAAAGCGAGGATGTTGATGACTGAAGCTTCGACAGTGCTGACTCCATGGATGAGAACTTCTTGTAATAGAACTCCTCATAGTAATCAAGCTTCTCCTGCCATTTATCAACCTTATCCTTGTAATCGCTGTACTCGCTGGACATCTGCTTGTCATTGTAAATAGTGTAAATACTGCTTACGCTTGATGAAGCCATTCTCTTTGTAAGATCGCTGTACATTGAATTGGAAAGTTTCTGGAAGAATTCACTCACCACCTCCGGATCCTCATTGATTGCAGCCATAAGCTTATCTGCATTTCCGGAAGTCGTAGCATCATCAGCATCTCCATCTATATGCAGGCATCCTCTTTCATTCGCATCTGATGTAAAATATCCACCTGTGCTTATACCAAATGTAGCGAGTGAATATGTCTTTCCGTTAATCTCAAAGCTGGCATTCATTATACTCTTCATTGCCGAAGATGCATTTCCAAGTGTGCTGTCTCTTCTGAGAAGTGAATCCTTAATCTTTGTCTCCCACTTCTCTATCTGGGAATCAGTCATCTCCTCCTTCTCATCATCGGTAAGAGGCTCATAATCACCCGCCGAGTCAGCATTGTAGGCTGTATCCATATCCTTGATAAGCTCATTGTACTTACTGATAAAGCCCTTAATCTTGTCATACATAGCCTGAGTATCGTTGGAGGTCGTGATGCTTACCTTCTCGTCAGCTCCGGTTACCTGCATTGCAGTAATTGAGAGTCCGTTGATAGAGAATGTACCAGTGCTGCTGGTGAATGTGGCACCGTTGAGAACTATCTCTGCGTCCTGACCGCTTATTCTCGCAGCATCTGAATTATATGTACCTGCTGCCGCAGAATTAACGACATTCTTGGCATTCAGATATGCTTCCTTATTATTTTTAAGGAACTCAACCGTCTCGTCGTACTCAGCCTCCTCATCTTTGACTACAGTCGACGATTCAGCGTAAGCCTTCTTGTTAGCCTCGTCACTTACAAACTTATTAGCCGCATCGAAATCGTCAAGAGCTGCCTTCGCATTAAGAATCGCCTGCTTCTCCTCCATCTGCTTGGCAATCTTTTCGTCCGTTGTTCCGTTGTTCTTCTTTATGAACGCCTTCATCTCAGCGTAATCGGCATCTGTGTAGTTGACATCGACAGTCTTCTCGTTTCCATCTTCATCGGTAACCGTCTCTTGCCCTTTCACAAGCTTCTTTCCTAAATCGTCAAGGCTGTCCTTGTACTTATCGACTATCGCCTGCTGGTCATCATAGTTTTTTACAACAGCCTGATGGTTCTCATACTGTGCTGCATATGATGCCTTCTCGTTATAGTTGGCTATTGTCTTCTTATATGTTGCGAGTTCATCATCTGTATACGTTTTATTGTCTCTAAAGACAGCGACAATAGCTTTTGCAATCTGCTTCTGCTCATCATCCTTGGCAGCAATCGTTCCATTTGCAATGCCTATATACTTCTTCATCTCAGCCGTATCGTTGTTGTCAATATCCTTCACGGCAAACAGTCCGAGTGACTGCAATGCTCCGAGTCCATCGGCATTGTTCGCAGTGAGCGTGAACTCCCCGTCCGCACCGGACGTCTTGGAATTGACGAAAAATCTCTGGTTAGTCTCATCGAAGTTTGCGTTGACACCTGCGCTCTTGAGCTTGCTGATAAATTGATTGACCGTCATTCCATCTGTTATCTCTATCTCTGTATCATTTACAGCTATCTTGCTTCCTGTCTCTATGCCCATGGCATCAAGTGCCGTGTTTCCGGTAACCTTCGAGCCGTCTTTCTGTGCTACCTTTCCTCCCGTCATGTATGCTGAGGATGCAAGCTGATTTACCTTCATCTTCTGTGTTCCGTTTACAGCAGATGATGAAGCCGTAACCTTAGCTACATTGCTGTTGGATACGGAGCTTGTCTTGAGGCTGTACGACGTCGACATTCTCATTGATGAGAGGCTTGATGTGTAGAAGCCATATATCTTGCTGTTCATGGTCTTCCATGAGTCCATCTTCCACTCCTGCTTGGTCTGTGCCTTCTCATACTTTTCCTTCTTCTTGGAATATGCAGATACAAGCTCCTGTACAATGGAGTCTGTATCAAGTCCGGATATAAGTCCGCTGACTCTGATTGCCATAATTTACTCCTTTCCACCATGTTGTGATGGTTCCGTTTACAATAAAAACGCTCTTTCCATGATGTTAGCGTTTCTCGTCTACAAGAATTCCCGCGAGCTCCCATGCCTTAGCGATAAGGTCGAGAGTCTTCTCAGGAGGTATCTCCTTAATTGTCTCCTTGGTATCCTTGTCAACTATCTTTATTGTCACCCTGTTGGTCTCATCGTGATAACCGAACTCGGCAACCGTGTTGTTATTGAGCTTGCTGTTAATCTCTGATATACGCTGCTTGAGAGCCTTCTCATTGAGCTGGATATCCTGCTCAATATTCTTGCTGTTTTCCGCAGCCGTGTTATCCATGTTCTGCTGCTGACCGCTCTTGTTAGCGTTCGTTGTCTGTGCGCTGACAGACTCCTGCTTATTCTGCTGTACACTGACCTCCTTGGTCTCGGTAACAGTAGTGTTCTGCTTCGCAATATTGTTTGAAGCACTCATTGCAGCATTAGCCGCTGCCACGCTTTTAATTCCTTCAATCGCCATTTTAAGACACCTCCGTGTGTTCATTTATTAAATATTGACGTTGTTTCTTATTGTATGTGTGTATCCTTTATACCTCTTCATACTCTCCAATCTATTTCGGCAAATCGATATAAAAAGTTTAGCTCTATATTGCTATCCCAGAAGGTTCTTGAGTGCCTCTGCTCCGTCTGACTCACTCGCTGCCCTATTGGCATCCTTAATCTGCACATATACTTCCTTGCGGTACACCGGAACAGCCTTTGGAGCAGTGATGCCAATCTTGACCTGATCGCCTTTTATTTCGAGTACAGTTATCTCTATGTCGTTGTTGATTACAATGGTTTCATTCTTCTTTCTCGATAAAGCAAGCATTACTTCTCCTCCTTCATCTTCTGAATGTAATCGTACACATTGTAGCGGACCTCGTACTCGTCATTGTTTACAATGAGCTGACATGCCTTTTTCGTATTCATGTTGATAACCACCGGTGCCTTCAGGTTAGCCGTCATCTTTGTAAGGTCTGACGGAACCGTGACAACCGAAAGAAGAAAATAGTCAGCCTCCGACTCAACCTCGCCCAGAGGAGCAAGCTGCTCATCATCCACAACCGGGTTGTACTGCGCTATTATATTCATTGGGTCAATAACGGTGAAGGCAAGCTTCGGCTCGTCAAGACACTGAAGCCACATAATCTTCCCCTTCTTCTCAGAATTATATATCAAAGTGTAGTGTGTATACTCTTCAAAGCCCATCAACCCCTGAGTAAATGTGATTATCCTGTCCTGTGCTACCTCAATCTCCCCAAATAATCTTGTATTGACTTTCATTTAATCTCTCCTTGTCTTAACATTATGCCTTAGTAACCCCGTAAGACTGTCGAAGCATACGTTTTACAGGTAATCGAGTAACGACTGTCTCACCGTCTTAGACGCTGTTGCGATAGCCGCATCGTATACAGTCTCTGCCGCTGCAAAGTCAATAGCTATATCCTCAAGCTCAACATCCTCATTCTTAGACTTGAGATCCTTGAAGGTGGTCTGTTGCTGCGTGAGTCTGGTCTTGGTGAGCGTGAGTCTTACCTCACGGCTTCCGACATCCGCAAGCTCCGTGTTGACTGTCGACTGATAGCCTTTCATCTGAGTAATTCCCTTTGCAAAAAGTGTTTCCATATTGCTCTTTGCATAGTCGAGTTCCTTCGTTGCAGCCTCTATCATCGAGTCAAGCTCATCCGTCTGACCTGCATACATATCAGACTCCTTCATATTTTTGAGCTTTGATATCTTTTCCTCTATGTCAGCAACTGTCGAAAGGCTGTTTACGAGATCATCTATATCTCTTCCTATATTATAGCTGAGTACATCCGTCGCACGGGAATTAACCTTGAGTGTCTGGCTGAAATTGATGGTATACTCAATATCCTGACTGTCGTCACCGTCCCTGCTTGATAGTGAATACTTCTGTCCGTTGGTCAGATCTTCACAGTCAAAGTAATGCTCAGGTCTTAAATCACCCTTTGCAAATGAGTCCTTGCGGTAGGATACATCTATGCTTGAACTGCTGAGTGCCTGCTGTGACGCCTCCGAGAATACGATTTCACCCTTATCGTATACATAGTAAGCCGTGTCATCCGCAAGTCCGCCAGCGCTGATGATGTCCTGAAGTTCCTCCGTGCTGACTGCTTTCACCGTACCTGTATATGCCTGACCGTCAACGGTAATCTCCGGGAGTGATGTGGCATCTGCCGCATCATAGGCACAGTCATCGTATGCAAGTCTTATTCTGTACACCTCCTGTGTCTCAGGTGTGTCCGCTGCCGCTATGGCTGCCACATTATCTATGTCCACACTATTTTTAATGTATTTTGTCGTGGTAAAGTCAGAGCCCGTGAAGCTCTGGTTAATTCTGTAGGACACGCCGTTAATCTCTCCGTCGTTCTGGAAGGTGAGTGCTCTGTCCGTTCTGTAGCCTGTAAATATATATCTGCCTGAGCTGTCTGCATTTCCCTCAGCGTACATCGCATCCTTGAGCTGCTGTATACTCTGTATTATCGCACTTCTGTTGGTTGTCTCGTAAGAGTCCGTTGAGCCCTGTGTGCAGTATTTCAATATGTCGGTGTAAAGGCTGTCCATGTTCTTTAGTGAAGTCTCCGTCAGCGTTATCCACGCATCGGCATCGGGAACATTCTTCTTGAGATACTGCTCAACCTCCGTAAGACTGGTTCTAAGAGAAAGCGCTCTTATAGCTATAATAGGATCGTCCGACGGCTTGGATATCTTCTTCTGTGATGACATCTGCTGCTCGGTTGTATATAAATTATTCTTGGACTTATTGACATTACGCATTGTCGTATTAGTCATCATTGTGTTAGTTATACGCATATTCTGCCTCCGTTTCTATTAGAGTCCTGTCTCTTCTATAAGTTTACTATAAATCTGGTTCATTACCGAGATGACCTTCGATGAGAGGTCGTATGCGTGCTGGAACTTCACCAGGTCAACGCCCTCCTCATCCTCATCAACACCTGATATGGAGGTTCTCTGAGTCTCAACAGCACTCCTTACATTGCTGTAGTTCGTGCTGAAGCTTATCGCCCTCTTGGTATCCACCGCAATCTCGGATACTGACGATGAGAGAAAATCCCAGAAAGTGCCGCTCTTGATGGTCGTCTTGTCCTTGAGTGCATATAGGTCATCCGCCATATCGGAATTCTCACCGCCGCGTGACACATCGTAAGAAAAAGGAAGATTTGACAGATCACTTATCATGTCTGCATTCACACTGATATTACCCGCTGTCACATAGGAGTCGCTGTCATACTTAGATACAAGCAGCTTCTGCGTGTTAGCCGTTCCGTCAGCAAGCTCGCCCTTGAGAATAATGTCGTTGAACTCCTTGGCAAGCGTTGTCACAAAGCGGTTAAACTGTGACTGATAATATGGTATTCCCTTATATGACGGATTTCTGTAAGCGTCCGAAACCACCTCAAGATACTGCTTGCCGTCCGCATCCGTCTGCACCTTCTCATAGGAATCGTTACAGCCGTCTCTCATATCAAAGAGTGCCTTAAGGCTTCCTCTCCCCGACTCCTCATACGGATTATATGGATTTCCATTGTCCCACTTTATATCATAAAGACCTTCCGCATCACTGGCATTTCTCTTGTTCGAGGTCTCTCTTGCCACACACTCGAGGGTACTGTAAGTATATCCCGTAACGAGATTTTGACCATTAAATGTAACCGTGTAATCAGAAACACCGTTTCCTATGTCGCGCTCATCTACCTTCACATCTGCATAGTATGAAAGCTGGTCGACAATGAGATTTCTCGTATCCCTGAGGTCATTTGCCGTGCCTCCCGATGCCTCTATCGTATTAATCTGTTTGTTGAGCGATGCAATCTGCTCCGCCATGGTATTTATTGTAGACACAGATGACTTAATCTCCTCATTAATATCATTCTGTGTATTCTGCATATTGGAGGACAGAGTGTTAAAATACTCGCATATACTGGACAGGTAACTTAACATCTGACCACGCTTTACGTCACTGCTTGGGTCTGACTTTAGTGCATCAATCGTCTTAAAGAGGTTATTATACTCTGTTATAAAGCCCTCCGTGTTAAACTCGTCAAGGTATGTCTGCACAAGCTCCGAGTACGACTGAAGTGTCTCGTACTGACCACACTGTGAATTGTTATTTCTATATCTCTCATCGTAGTATTCGCTTCTTGCCTGCTCGATATCAATAAGTGAAACACCCGTACCTACTGCACCGTAAGGCTTGTACACTCTTATGGCATAGCTTGCCTGCTGCACCGTAGACTGGCGTGTGTATCCTTTCGTATTGATATTTGAAATATTATGCGCCGTGGTGTTGATTGCCGCATTGCTGGCAAACAGTCCCGAAGCTCCTATTGTCATTCCAAAAAAAGTATTAGGCATCTTACTGCCTCCTTCCGTCCTGCTTAAATCATCTGAATAACCGTATCCATCATCGTCGTAATCACGTTGATATATCTCGAAGCCGCATTGTACGCCTGCTGGTAACGTATCATGTTGGTCAGCTCCTCATCTGAGGAAACACCCATTACCTGCTGTCTGCCGTCATCAATGCCGTCGCTTAAGCCCTGCTGATTATCCGTCATGCTCTCGTACACTCTGCCTTCACTTCCGACATCGTCCACAAGTGCCTCATAAAACTGTTCAAATGTAAGGCTCTCACTGCCGTCCCTGTAGAACATGCTCTTCTGTGAGAAGAGTGCCGTCAGCTCCTTAGCCCTGTCGTAATCGACCTTGCCATCAGCCTGCGCCAAAGGTATGTATGAGAAATCCGAGAGCACGGTCGGGTTAATCTCCAGGTTACTTATACTGTACTTCGAGTCAAGACCGAGTTCACTCACTGTGTTGTACAGATAGTAGGTCTCGCCGTCCGTTCCCGTAACCTTCTTATATCTGTCGGTGTATTTTCTTGAAAACAGTTCCGTTCCCGGTGTCCTGTCATTGTCCTGGCCGTAATCGGTCTTATCCATATCAAGTATCTTTCCGGTGTAGGTCACTGTATTGCCGTCATCGTCAATATATGTCACCGTAGCGTCCTTCATAGGGCTCAGCACATCGTTAATCTGCTCTACTATGCTGTTGACCATCTTGTCGAAGTTGGCAATGCTTCTTGCCATAACCGAATAGTCCTTACAGCTTATGAAGCTCTGATAATCTCTATACGCTGTATAGGCTGCAACAGCCGCGTTATATTCTTCATCGCTTCCATAATCCGCCCTGTCAGGTTTCTCTGTCACAACCTGATCCGGCTCGGTCATATTCGCATAGGTAGGTGATATCGTTCCTCTTGCTGCTAACAATCCCTTGAGTGAACCTATGTCCGTGTTCTTCGCCGTCGACATGGTGAGTTCCATGTTGTACAGAGAATGATCCTGCATTTCCTTCCATACAGGAATGTAGAAATCCGTTCCTTCTATTTTATTCAGTCCAAGATGTGACACGCTTAGATTATCGCAGAAGAAATTGCCCTCCACCATAACTGTCACCACATTGTTCGCATCCTCGCTATAATCTATCTTAACATAACCTGAGAGTTCATCAAGAAGGTTATCCCTCTCATCTCTCAGTGTCATCGCGGTCTCCACTCCACTCTCAATCATGGATATCTGACCGTTGAGATACTGTATTCTGTCACCGATCTCATTGATTCTCTCTGTTATCTTGGCAATCTCGGTATTAAGGCTGTCCTGGTAGCTCACAAGTCCCTTGTACACCGACTGTGAACGGTCCAAGAAACTTATCGCGCTCTGCACAAGTGCCGCTCTCGCCGTATTATCATCAGGTGTCTTGGCAAGCTCATTAATCGCTGAAAGGAGATCTGATACGGAATTCTGATACGATATTCCATTGAGCTCACCTAACTGTGTCTGTATCTCATCGGTTGCGTTGGTCAGCTTATCATAGAAGCCGTAGCGTCCGTTCTCTCTTCTGTATGCCTCATCTAAGAGAATATCTCTCACATGTGCAACTTGCTGTATGGTGACGCCATTTCCTCTCTGAAGAGTGTTCGTCGCAAATCTGGTTAAAACGTTATACTGTGTATCTCCAAAGACAACCTGCTGTCTTACATATCCTTTTGTATTGACATTCGCCATGTTATTGGCTGTCGTGTTAAGAGCGTTGGAGCTGTTCACCAAGCCCGACAGGCCTATATACAAAGCAGACATATTTGCCATATTATACCTCATTTCCGAGCGATTTATCGCGGGGAGGCGCATTTTTCACACTACTCCTCCGATAATTACTGCTTCTTATCAAATTTCGTCTCAGGCAATGCATAATTGTTGCTTATGTATGCATCTTTTCCATAATTATTCGTCTCGGGTCCTCTTCTCATGCTCTGCACAAGATTCATCTCAAACTGAAGCATCTCCATCGACTGGTCGAGGAGTGCTCTATTGCGGTCATTCACGTCAACCATTCTCTTCATAGTCAAAGAAAGCCTGTCATGAATTGAAATAAGCGCATCCCTCTCCTTCTCCTGTGAGCTAAGAAGCTCAATCAGTCTGGTGAGAGTCAAAGTCTTAACATCCTTGTTAAGAACATCCGCGATATCGTTCGATACCTCGGTTCTCTTCTTCTCGAGCGCTATGATTCTTTCCATCACAAGCTGTTCCTTCTCTACCATCCTTGAAAGCTCGTTCACATCGTTCCGGATAATAATACCCGTTTTCTCGAGTCCGAGCTCTAAAAGACCCTCATATTCCGTATTCTCTTTTTCCAAAGTATCTATTAGTACATCAATCAGACTGGCCACTTATCCGGTCACACCCTCCTAAAACTCTATCGTCTTATATTTCTCCAACAGCTTAGCTACGAGCTTATTCGCTGATACATCATACTTACCTGCCTCATACTGCTCTTTGACAGCTGCGATTCTGTCCTCCCTGACATCATCTGCCTGTGCAACTGCAGCTTTAGCCACCTGATAATCTCTTCCCTGCTGCGAAATCTCAAGCTTATCTTCTGTTGCGGAGGTCTTGGCAGTTCTCTTCGTCTGTGACTTTCCCGCTGCCGCATATACCATGCTAACCTGATTATAGGCATCTATACGCATATTAACCACCCTTTCTAACTGAAAAAAATCTATGTTCTGTAATATGTATCGGTATACAGAAAAAAAAACTTAGAGGAAAATGAAAAAATTTCAAAATCCTCTAAGTTCAATCATTCAAATATTCACAGGCAGCAATCCTCACATTCTGCCTTATATGCCCGGTCACACTGCATAAATCTATAGGAATCTCATCTTGTTTTCCTTAGCTTCCTTCTTGAGCACCGGCTCAATCTTCTTAGGCTGCTCATAGAGCTCAGAAAAATTAGATGCCATGCTCGACTTACAGTTCTCGCAGAATCTTCCCGAGCGTATCATCTTACCGCACTTCTCGCAGGCGATACCAACAGGTGAGTCGTCGGCAAACGCAAGTCTCTCTTCGCGAATCCACTTCTCAATCTGCTTGACACTGACATCCGCAGCTTCCGCAACCTCATGTATGCTGGCAGAAGTGTTCTCCCTTATGTACTTCTTGGCAACCTGAAACTTCTCCTCAAGCTCTTCCTGACATGCAGGACACAAATAGCTTCCTCCCTGAATATAGCTGAATAACCTTCCACATCCTCTGCAATTTCTGACTTCCATCCAAATACACCTCCATCTTGCGATACCATTGATTAACGCATATATCAAAAACCTCTTCCCACACATACCGAAGCAAAATATATATCCACCTTATTCCGTCCGTTAAGCGCCTTCGCACATGCATCAAGCGTTGCCCCGGTAGTATATATATCATCTACCAATAATATCCTCTTATATTTTACTATATCCGGTGTTACATGAAAAGCATTTTTTATATTTTTTGCTCTTTCTTTGTCCCCAAGTGCTTTTTGCGGCAAAGTATTCTTCGCTCTCTGTATAAGCTGTTCGTCAACCGGAATATCAAGCAGCGCGCCCAGCCTATGTGCTATAAGTGCAGCCTGATTGTAGCCCCTTTTTCTGTAACGCTTCTTATGAAGCGGGACAGGCACAAGCACATCAGGCTTCCAGCCTGCCATAATCTTTCCCCTGAGTCCGTACAGCATATCCGCATAAAAGTACGCATACTCCCGCTGCCCCTCATACTTAAATCTGTACATCGACTGTTTGATTTCCTTCGTGTACGAGAAGGCGGCAACGCCTCTTATGAATTCATGCCGCTTATTACCACAGTCAGAGCAGACCTCCTGCGTGTCGTCGTCGAGCTGCTTGCCGCACACCATGCAGAAGGGCGAAACGATATAACGTAAGCCCTGCATACATTCCGTACACGCGTCGCCCCGTTCCTCCACCACAGCCTCGCATATCGGACATCTGTAGGGGTAGAGCAGCTTAGCTGCACTCCTTAATCCTCTGTGCAAGAGTTGAATAGCGCTTCTGCTCGTTGGTATTGTCAACCATGTCATAGAACACCTCTTCCGTTCCGACGATACAAACACATTTTCTGGCCCTTGTCACAGCCGTATAGAGTATATTGCGGTTCATAAGCATACGCGGTCCCGACAGAAGCGGTATCACCACCGCCGGGTACTCGCTTCCCTGCGCCTTGTGCACCGTCACTGCGTAGGCGAGCTCGAGCTCATCAAGCTGCTTGAAGGGGTACTCTACATATCTGTCGTCCTCAAACCGAACCGTAACCTTCTCCGTGTAAAAATTGATATTGTCTATGACACCCATATCGCCATTGAACACCCCCATGCCATGGTCGGTAGGTATGCCGTTCTTTCCGCGGGTCTCCCACTCAAGCTGGTAATTATTCTTAATCTGCATCACCTTGTCACCCTCGCGGAACAATGCGCCCGCACTCTCCTTCTCCTGCTTGGAGGAGTCCTTGGGATTGAGATACTCCTGCAAAACAGAATTGAGCTTCTCAACGCCAAGCAGCCCTTTTCTCGTCGGCGTGAGCACCTGTATGTCAAATATCCTGGCATCTACATACTTAGGAAGTTTCTGTGACACGAGCGTTATCATAGCCCCTATCACATTGTTGGCATCTTCCCTCTTTATAAATATGAAATCCTTGCTCGTCGGCCCTATCTTAAAGCGCTCACCGTCGTTAATCTTATGGGCGTTCACTATGATATCGCTCTCTTTTGCCTGTCTGAAAATCTTGGTGAGCTTCACAACCGTGAATTTCTCCGAGTCTATGATATCCCTCAGAACATTTCCCGGTCCTACAGAAGGAAGCTGGTTCACATCACCCACGAGAATGAGTCTCGTGCCTGCTGTGACCGCCTTCAGAAGGCTGTTCATAAGGAAAATATCCACCATCGACATCTCATCAATTATTATGACATCGGCATCTATAGGATTTTCCTCATTTCTCATAAAGCTTGCGGTCGTCCTGCCCTCATCGGGTGCTCCCGATAGTTCCAACATTCTGTGTATAGTCTGTGCCTCGCAGCCCGTGGCTTCAGTCATTCGCTTCGCCGCGCGCCCGGTAGGAGCCGCAAGCCGTATCTCCTTGCCCTCCCCCTCAAAATACCTGATGATGGTATTTATCGTGGTAGTCTTACCTGTTCCCGGTCCTCCGGTAATTACAAGAAGTCCCGATGACACTGCCTGCATTACCGCATTTCTCTGCATATCGTCAAGTTCAATTTTCTCAGCCTTCTCTATGCGGTGTATCCTGTCAAGCACACCCTTCTCATCGACCTTTGCCCTTACATCAAGCGCCTTGAGCGCGTATGCGACAGCCATCTCCATATAATAATAGGATGCACCATATACTATGCGCTGTGGTGTATCCTGTTGTGTATTCTCATCACTATTTTCTTTTAATTCCTTGACAACGACCTTCTTGTCGATGGACAGCTCGACAAGTTGCCTGTCTATGTCGTCAATCCGTGCATCAAGAAGGACTGCGAGCTGTTCGACGAGCTCCTCATAGGGCAGATATATATGCCCGTTGCCCGTCGCCTGAAGAAGAGTGTACATAATTCCGCTCTTAATTCTGAAATCCGAATCGGCAGCTATGCCTGCCTTTCTCGCTATCTCGTCCGCAATCTTGAAGCCTACACCAGTGATGTCATCGGCAAGTCTGTAAGGATTTTCCCTAAGTATCGTGTATACCGACGCACCGTACTGATTGTAAATCTTCACAGCGAGTGCCATCGAAATACCGTAATCCTGAAGAAACATCATCGCGTTTCTCATATCCCTCTTGGCGGTGACGTTATCCGATATCTCAGCCGCCATTCTCTGACTTATTCCCTTTATCTCGGCAAGCCGCTCCGGCTCCTCCTCAATAATTCGAAGTGTGTCCGCCTTAAACCTTCGGACTATTCTCGACGCAAGTGCCGCTCCTATTCCCTTCACAGCTCCCGATGCGAGATATCGCTCCACCGACTTCTCATCCTCGGGCGGAATGTCCTCACAGGTCTCTATCCTTAGCTGCTGTCCGTAGACTGCATGCTCCGAATATTCACCCGTAACCTCGACAAACTCGCCCTCCGTGATATAGGGAACCGTTCCCACACAGGTGAGGTCATCGTCCTCATCAAGATTGAGCTCAAACACGGTGTATCCGTTGTCCTCGTTGCGGTATACAATTTTGTTGACGTATCCCTTAAAACGCTCCATATATCTTCTCTTTTACAAGTTGTGCCTTAACCGTTACCGAAAGCATTTGACAAGCATCTGCCCTTCTGCTCCCGCCTCGGAAAATCACTTAATCATTGCTGTAATTTCTCTTCATCTGCTCATAGAGCATCTGTGCTATGCCGAGTCCCTCTCCGCCGTTGGACTCACTGGAAAGGCTGGCATATTCCTGAATAAGTGTGTCCTTAAACATGGATACATATGAAGTTGAGGAGCTGCTGTCATCGCTCTCCGGCACCATCTTCTCCATGGTCTTAAACACCTGCTCGGTAAAGTATGCCTCGAACTCCTTGCACACCTCCATCATCTCATCGTCTGTAGCCGATGAATAGTCGGAGCTTAACTTGTCCTTCATCTTATCTGCGGACACGTTACTCTTCGTATATGTATCATAATATGAGCTCACGCCCGATAACAAATCATTCATAGTGACCTCCCTTTCTTTCAGCGTAAACGCTAAAACCGGTGTCCGTGCTTATTAACGCTTAAGCTGATTAGCCTGACTGAGCATATCATCAGCCGCCTGAATAGCCTTCGAGTTCATCTCGTATGCTCTCTGTGCGGAGATGAGGTTTACCATCTCGTCGACCACCTGTACGTTCGAGCCTTCGGTGTAACCCTGAAGCAGCTTACTCGACTTCATTCTCGGGTTAGTGCCCTCCTCAATCGCAGCTCCTGATGCATCTGTAGCCAGGAAATAGGTTCCCGAGTGATTTTCAAGTCCTGCCGTATTCGGGAACTGGTAGAGTCCAATTTTAAAGTTAAGGTCAACTGTCTCATTAGTTGAAGGATCCTGATAGAAGAATCTTCCGTCATCTGCTATGGCGAACTTACTCGTCTCATAGTCCGATGAGAATATAATAGGAGTTCCGGTACTGTCAAGCACAGGATAACCCTCGCTTGTACAGAGCATTGATGTGTTATCAGATGCCCTTGCAATATTGAAGTTACCATTACGGGTATAATATGTCTCACCGTCTAAGCCTCTTGCAGCAAAAAATGCACTTCCGTCGATGGCAAATGCAAAAGTATTAGATGTCGCAATATAGCTGCCCGGTGTAAACTGCTTAGTAATAGCGCTGGTTCTTACTCCAAGTCCTACCTGTGCCCCTACCGGCTTATTGTCGCCATTGGCTGATGTTGTCTCAGCCTGAATGGTCTGATAGAGAAGAGTCTTAAATTCCGCTGTGGTTGTCTTATATCCAATCGTATTTACGTTAGAAAGGTTATTCGCAATATTATCTACATTCGTCTGCTGTGCAATCATTCCCGATGCCGCAGTCCATAAAGCTCGTACCATAATCTGTTTCCTCCATTATAAGATTAATATTCTAAAGCACCTCTATTTTAAATCTTTCCCAGATTAACTGATTTCTCAAGTGAGGAATCTATAGTCTGGATAGCCTTCTGGTTGCTCTCATAAGCTCTTGATATCGTTATCATCTCAACCATCTCGGAGATGACATTGATATTGGACATCTCAAGATAGCCCTCTCTCACCTTATAATTTCCGTCTTTCTCAACCGCACCGTCCACTGCAGTGTAGAGATTTTCACCAAATTTTCTGAGATAGTTGTAATCCTCAAAATCGGTAATCTGTATCTTGTCAACAAGCTGTTCGTCAGCATACACATTTCCGAGCTCATCTATTGAAACTTCCGTGCCTGTCGGTATCTGAATACGTCCGCCCTGTCCGAGAAGATAATCTCCGTCCTCCGTCACAAGCATGCCCTCATTGTTGATGGAAAAGGAACCGTCCCTCGTATACCTTGTCGATGTCACTCCCGACTTCGAGGTGTACTCGATATTGAAAAATCCCGTGCCCTCAAGTGCAAGGTCAAGCGTATTACCCGTAACCTTAAATGAACCCTGTGTGTAGTCAGTGTAGGTCTCACCTATCTTCACTCCGAGTGACTCCTTGCCTATTCTGCGGTTGATGTAACCCTCAGAGTCGTCCTTAATCTTCTGTGTATACATGCTGTCAAACGCCTGTGAGGTAGAACCCTCTTTCTTGTAGCCAACCGTCGATGCATTTGCAAGGTTGTTAGTAATCACATCCAGTCTTGCCTGCTGGTTCATCATTCCCGTATACGCTGTGTAAAGACCTCTTACCATAAGTTCCTCCTAAATATATTTCCATCCTGCGTCCGAATACCTGACTAGTCGCGTACCCCGCCTAAGAACTCGATAAACTTACCTGTTCCGATAGCAACTGCCGTCATAGGGTCCTCAGCCGTCATTGTGTTAATTCCCGTCTTGGACTCGATAAGCTCCTCAAGTCCCTGAAGAAGACTTCCGCCTCCCGTGAGAACAATTCCTCTGTCTGCAATATCCGCTGCGAGCTCAGGCGGTGTCTTTTCGAGAACGCTGTGCACTGCCTCAACAATCTGCGCCGTAGCGTCCTTGAGTGCCTCCTCGGTCTCCTCGGAAGTGACTGTCACCGTCTTAGGCAGACCTGTGAGAAGATTTCTTCCTCTTACGTCCATGGTCACAACCTCCGGTCTCGGGAACGCGCTTCCTATCTTAATCTTGATATCCTCGGCTGTTCTCTCACCGATGAGGAGATTATGCTTCTTACGCATATAGCGCACGATGGCATCGTCAAAATCATCTCCTGCAATCTTGATTGACGTGCTGACAACCGTACCTCCAAGTGAGATAACTGCTATATCGGTCGTACCGCCGCCTATATCAACTATCATGTTTCCACATGGTCTTGAAATATCAATTCCTGCTCCGATGGCTGCCGCGATAGGTTCCTCAATGATGGCAACCTCTCTCGCACCTGCCGAATAGGTAGCGTCCTCAACAGCCTTCTTCTCGACCTCGGTAACACCACTAGGAACGCAGACACTTATTCTCGGCTTCTTTAACATCTTCTTGCCGAGCGCCTTCTGTATGAAGTACTTGAGCATCTTCTCAGTCACCGTGTAATCCGAGATAACACCCTGTCTTAAAGGTCTGACCGCCACGATATTGCCCGGCGTTCTTCCGAGCATCAGTCTGGCTTCCTCTCCTATAGCCTTGATCTTATTCGTATCCCTGTCAAAGGCAACTACCGAAGGCTCCTTGAGTACAACGCCCTTACCCCTGATGTAAACAAGTATGCTGGCAGTTCCTAAATCGATTCCAATATCTGTGGTTATCATAAAATCCTCCATCCATAAATAAAATATCTAAGTTAAGCTTTAAGTTAATAATCAGTCTTAAAAGTCCATATATCAACATTATAAACAAAAACTTTTCAATTTAAAAGAGGTATTTGAAAAAAAGAAAAAAAATAATGCTTTTTATATGGTATAATGCTATTATGTAGTGGAAATTAAATTTTTAACGATTTATAACTGTTCAGAGCCCGGCAAATATCATAACAAGCCGCTCAGAAATGGAGATAGTACTATTTGAGTCACTGTAAAAGCAGTGACATGGAGGATTATTATGTCAAAAAATACCACTAAAAAGGGTATGCGTATCATAATCGTAGGCTGCGGCAAGGTGGGTATCACCTTGACCGAACAGCTTGCCAAGGAAGGTCACGACATAACTTTAATAGATAAAAACGCGCAGAAGCTTCAATCCACGGCGAGCATGTACGATGTCATGGGCGTTGTCGGCAACGGCGCAAGCTACAGCGTGCAGGAGGAGGCAGGAATAGCCTCCGCCAACCTTATCATAGCCGTAACAGACTCGGACGAGCTGAATCTGCTGTGCTGCACCATTGCCAAGCGTGTCGGCAACTGTGCCGCCATCGCGAGAGTCCGCACTCCCGATTACAGTCAGGAGGCAGGCTATCTTCGCGAGAGGCTCGGACTTGCCATGATCATCAACCCAGAGCTTGAGACAGCCAAGGAGGCTGCGAGAATTCTGTACATGCCTACCGCCCTCGAGGTCAACTCCTTCGCACACGGTCAGGCGGAACTCGTCAAATTCAAAATTCCAAAATGCAACCGTCTCGACGGCATGACCATCGCGGCTCTCGGCAAGGAGATGAATGTACCTTACGTCATCTGCGTTATCGAGCGCGGAGGCTACGTCCACATACCTACCGGACGCTTTGTGATGCATGCCGACGACACCATATCCTTCGTCGCCTCACGAAAATCCACCAAGATTTTTCTCGAGCACATCGGTTTTAAGACCAATCAGGTCAAGGATACAATGATCATCGGCGGCGGAAGTGCCGCATACTATCTCGCCGACCAGCTTATCCGCTCGGGTATCTCGGTAAAGATCATCGAGAACAGCCGTGAGCGCTGCGAGGAGCTGAGCATACTCCTGCCAAAGGCGGTCATCATAAACGGCGACGGAACCGACGAGGAGCTTTTAAAGGAGGAGGGCATCACGGAGGTTGAGTCGTTCGTGCCGCTCACAGGCATCGACGAGGAGAACATCATGCTGACGCTCCACGCCAAGCAGGTCTCAAACGCCAAGGTAATCACCAAGATTAACCGTATCACCTTCAAGAACGTGATAAACAGCCTAGACCTTGGAAGTGTTATCTACCCAAAGTACATTACCTCCGAGGCAATTATCGCCTACGTCCGCGCCAAGAACGACTCGTTAGAGTCGACGGACTCAAACGCTGCAGGCAATGCTGCTTCCGACAGCACCATTGAGACTCTCTACCATATGTTCGACCACCGCGTTGAAGCTATTGAGTTCCGTGTCACCAAAAGCTCCGCCGTGACGGGCAAACCGCTCGCCGAGCTAAAACTCAAGGACGAGATACTCTTATCCTTCATCAACCGCAACGGAACGATAATCATTCCAAGTGGTCAGGACTGTATTCTTGAGGGCGATACTGTAATGATTGTCACAACGCATACCGGCTTTACCGATATACAGGATATTTTGCGCTAACCCGGAGGCATACTATGAACAAATCAATTATCAGATATATTTTAGGACATGTGCTCCTGCTGACGTCCTGTCTCATGCTTCTGCCCGCGCTGGTCGGACTCATATATCTTGAGCGCGAAGGAATTGCATATATCATCATGGCAGCAATCTGTCTTATATGTGGCTTTCTGTTTACAAGAAACAAGCCCGAGAACACAACCCTCTATTTAAAAGAGGGTTGTATAAGTACCTCTCTGGCGTGGATTGTGCTCAGTATTGTAGGCTGTATTCCGTTCTGCATAACAGGGGAAATTCCGTCCTTCACGGACGCGCTGTTCGAGACAATATCAGGCTTCACAACGACGGGAGCGAGCATTCTCTCCGACATTGAAGCGCTCTCGCACTGTTCACTTTTATGGAGAAGCTTCACCCACTGGATCGGCGGCATGGGCGTACTCGTCTTTCTGCTCGCCATCGTACCGCTCAGCGGCGGCTCGAACATCAACCTCATGCGTGCGGAGAGCCCGGGACCTTCCGTCGGCAAGCTCGTCCCTAAGATGAAATACACAGCAAGAATACTCTATATCATATATTTCGGCCTCACCCTCATACAGTTCATACTTCTTCTTATAGGAAGAATGCCTGTATTTGATGCGGTATGTACGGCATTCGGCACCGCCGGAACCGGAGGCTTCGGCATAAAAAACGACAGCATAGCCGGTTATTCCCCGTACATTCAATGGGTGACAACCATATTCATGCTCCTGTTCGGAGTAAACTTTAACGCCTACTATTTTATCCTGTTCGGAAATGCAAAAAAGGCTTTAAAGATGGAGGAGGTTCGCTGGTACTTCATCGTTGTCATCGTCTCCGCATTGATAATCGCGATCGAGCTGTGCAAAGCCAGTGTCCCATTCAGCACCGCAGTGCGTGACTCGTCCTTCCAGGTCGCATCAATAATAACGACCACGGGCTTTTCCACAACTGACTTCAACCTCTGGTCGGGCACGAGCAAGACCATTATCGTCATGCTCATGTTCGTCGGCGCATGTGCCGGCAGCACCGGAGGCGGCATGAAGGTATCCCGTTTCGTGACACTTTTCAAAACCGTTTTCAAGGAGCTCGACTCCTACATCCACCCAAAGCGCATCCAGAAGCTTGCTCTCGACGGAAAGCCGATTGACCACGACGTCGTCCGCTCAATCAACGTGTACTTTATAACCTTTACCGTCATATTCGTGGCTTCCCTGTTCCTCGTCTCGCTCGAGGGCAAGGACTTAGTGACCAATTTCACCGCCGTCGCCGCGACCATCAACAATATCGGTCCCGGCCTCGAACTCGCCGGCCCGACCCAAAACTTCGGCCATTTCAGCATGCTCACCAAATATGTGCTGATGTTCGACATGCTTGCCGGACGACTTGAGCTATTTCCTCTGCTCATTCTCTTCCACCCTGCTGTGTGGAAGGACCTCCACACAACGCACAGGAACTGGAAGATGAGAAGGAAGGAGAATGAGGAGTAGCGGTAAATAAATTAAGGACTGCCTACACGGAAAACGCCAGCCTGCGTAATGCTTGATAATGCTTGATTTAAAGCGTTGTGCAGGGCTTGGCGATTTTCCATAGGGCAGTCCTTATTTTTTGATTTTCTATGCTGTCTATGTGTGTGCGTTATGTATGTGGAGATACTTCTCGCGCGTGGCAAGTCCACCGCGGATATGTCTCTCGCTCTTGTTTAGCTCGAGTATCTCGCGCGCCTGCCTTGCAAGCTCGGAATTGATTGCGGGAAGACGCTCGGCGACGTCCTTGTGTACGGTGCTCTTGCTTATCCCGTACTGCTTGGCAGCCTGACGCACGGTGCAGTTATTCTCGATAATGTAGGAAGCAATCTCCATCGCCCTTTCCTCGATATAACTCTTCAAAAAATACCCCTTAAGAACCTTTTTTACAATGTATGCGGGTATATAAGAATTATTCTATTGTCTTTTCATTGGTGTATTTTTAATTTATGATTTTACATATTCTTCAATTATACATGTATGATGTTTCTTGTCTTTCCCATTATGGTCATAATTAACTCCTACAAGTAAGATTTTATAACCATAATCTGTCAATGCGCCATGATATCGGTTCTCTTTTATCTGCTGTATAGCAGTATCAGCTGACTGATTATATTTCAGCTCTACAATCATTGCCGGTCTATGTCCGGCATTACTCCTCGGAATAAAGGCAAAATCAGCAAAGCCTTTTCCCGCAGGCATTTCGCGAATGATGTTATAATATGCCGGCGCTGTAAAATATGCCATGGTGAGGACACAGCTCAATGAATTTTCGTCATTGTATTTAAGGACAGAAGTGTAGGTATCATGGGCAAGTTGAATAAGTTCTGCTACTCTGCTGCTGTCACCATCTATAGTTGCCATGAGCAGTTCATCGCATTTTCCGACCGACTTTGCAATCTCGCCCCAACTGCCGGTACAAAGCGCCGCCTGATATGCCTTCTTAACTTCGTAATTAGGTATATAGGCACTGCCTTCTTCTCTGTCATATCCAAGATATCCCAAATGAATTAATGCAGTAATCGCATCGTCTTTGGAGGAAACAGTAGAGAAGTCATTTTGAAAAGTATCTGTATTTATATATACCTTTCCGCCTGCCAGCATCTTCATTATATCGTCCTTGAGTCCTGCATAATTCATTGTAATAAATGTATTGATTGATGCAAAAGATGATGTGTTTTTCCAATATGAATCAAAATCATGGTTGTCCATAGCCATGGATACAGAATTAGGATTATACATGTGTATACCATCTATCAGATAGCCATTGTACCATGCTTTTACACTTTCAAAATCCATGTTGTACTGTTCACATAAATTCTTTACTTCATCTTCGGTAAAGCCATAATACTCTGTGATAGGCTTTGACCTAAGCATCGTGTATTCTCTAAAATTGTTAAGCGCCGACTCATCTTTTATCTTCTTGATTGGCAGAATACCGGTGATATAAGCCAAGGCTAGGAATGATTTCGACTCTTCCGACTTAAATAGTGAATGAAGAAACTGAAGATATCTGTGAATAAGCTCCTCATCGCGGCTATTCCTTATCACGCAATCCCATTCATCAATAATGATTACAAACGCCGTATTCGTTTTTCGATATATTTCATATATAAGAAGATATAGTTCTTTTTTATAATTTAAGGAACTGCTGTATACTTCTCTGAAATCATCACAAAGACGTTCATGAATTGACTCTATCAAGTCGTCTTTATGAAAATCCCAGACAGAAGAGATATCCAGATGTATAACATTGTATTTATTCATATGCTTTTTATAATCAGCATTAGACGCAATCTTTGTGTTTTCAAAAAGGCTGGTGGAATCACAGCCAAGGCTATAATAAGCATCAATCATTCCGGCAGCATGTGATTTGCCAAAACGCCTGGCATGGCTTACGGCAATACACTTTTCCTCTGTAGACAGTCTTCTGTTAAGAAATCCCAGCAGCTTGGTCTTATCTATATAAATAAGACTATTTTTTGCCTGCGTAAAGCTCTTGTTGTCAGGATTAAAATATATACCCATTGTTATCCCACCTCCCCAATTCCATTTAGTAACAGTATAGATTTTTTCTTATATTATGTCAAACATCACAAGTACTGGGTTTGTGTCAAGTAAACGTTGGCAATTATTCATTTTTCTTTATGACCAACATATT
>CAMEEX010000003.1 GCA_945915235.1 uncultured Clostridia bacterium
GAACCGAAAATAAAAGGGCGTAAATCCAATTTTGGATTTACGCCTTTTCCTGTCTGCCAGGGTTGCTTTTTATTAAAAAAATTCAAAAGCTAAGTGAATATCTATTATACTTCGAAGAGCAGGTCGCCGTATGTAGGTATCGGCCAGAAGTCCTTGTCAACGAGCATCTCAAGCTTGTCGGCAGGAGCACGAAGGGCTGCCATATCTGCCATGATTGTGTCGTGATAGTAAACGGCTGTGCACTTAGGACATTCCTTCTCGCCGTCTGCCTGGTCTGCCTTGAGCTTCTCGAGAGCAGCGTTCATAGCCTTGAGCTCAACAGTAACCTTCTCAAGTCTTTCCTTCTGAACACTTGCGTCGCAGCCGACAGCTTCAACGGAAGCGATGGAGTTGGCGAGTTCAGTTGTGTAGCTGATGACAGCAGGTAAAATCTGCTTTGAAGCCATGCTTATCATAGTGAGAGCCTCAATGTTGATGTACTTGGTGTAGGTCTCGTATGTAATCTCCTCGCGGGACTCAAGCTCTGCCTTGGTGAAGATGCCGAACTTCTCGAAGAGTGTGACAGCTTTGTCTGTTGTGAGCGCGCTTGCGGCGTCAACCATAGACTTGATATTTGGGAGACCTCTTCTCTCAGCCTCAGCAACCCACTCGTCTGAGTAGCCGTTGCCATTGAAAACGATTCTCTTGTGCTCAGTCATATATTTCTTGATTAACTCGTGTACGTCCTTGTCAAAATCATCTGACTTCTCGAGAATGTCGGCAGCTTCACAGAATGCCTCAGCGACAATGGCGTTGAGTACGGTGTTAGGGCTTGCGATGGAGTCTGAGGAGCCAACCATACGGAACTCGAACTTGTTGCCGGTGAAAGCAAAAGGTGAAGTTCTGTTTCTGTCTGTTGCGTCCTTAGCAAAGTCAGGAAGTGTTGATACACCTGTGAGAAGCTTGCCGCCCTCAATGCTGTGTGTGGCAGTACCTGTCTCGATAATCTGGTTTACAACGTCCTCAAGCTGGTCACCAAGGAACATTGAGATGATTGCAGGAGGTGCCTCGTTAGCTCCAAGTCTGTGATCGTTTCCTACATCGGAAGCGGACTGACGAAGGAGATCTGCGTGTGTGTCGACAGCCTTCATAATGCAGGCGAGTACAAGTAAGAACTGAAGGTTTTCGTTAGGTGTGTCGCCCGGGTCAATGAGATTTACGCCGTTATCGGTTACGATTGACCAGTTGTCATGCTTACCGGAACCATTGACACCTGCAAAAGGCTTCTCGTGGAGGAGACATGCAAGACCATGACGGGTTGCAACCTTCTTCATAACGTCCATGACAAGCTGGTTGTGGTCAACTGCCACATTGGCTGTCTCGTAGATAGGAGCAAGCTCATGCTGTGCAGGGGCAACCTCGTTGTGCTGTGTCTTGGCTGTAACACCAAGCTTCCACAACTCAATGTTGATATCCTTCATGTAAGCGCCTATTCTCTCCTTGATGGAACCGAAGTAGTGGTCCTCAAGCTCCTGACCCTTAGGAGCAGGTGCACCGAAGAGTGTACGTCCGGTATAGATTAAATCTTTTCTCTCGAGGTATTTCTCTCTGTCAACAATAAAATATTCCTGCTCAGGACCAACGGAGGCTGTCACCTTGGTAGCCTCTGTGTTGCCGAAGAGTCTCACGATACGGAGAGCCTGCTGGCTTACGGCCTCCATGGAACGAAGGAGAGGTGTCTTTTTGTCGAGCGCCTCACCCTTGTAGGAACAGAAGGCTGTAGGAATACAGAGGATTGCGCCTGCGGCATCTTCCTTTACAAATGCAGGTGATGTGCAGTCCCAAGCCGTGTAGCCTCTCGCCTCGAAGGTAGCTCTCAAGCCGCCTGAAGGAAAAGAAGAAGCATCAGGCTCGCCCTTTATAAGCTCCTTGCCGGAAAACTCCATTATCATCTTGCCGTCCGCATCCGGGTGTGTAACGAAAGCATCGTGCTTCTCTGCTGTTATGCCTGTGAGTGGCTGGAACCAATGTGTGTAGTGTGTTGCACCCTTCTCGACAGCCCAGTCCTTCATTGCCTTTGCGATTACATCAGCATCGGAGCTGGACAACTCGCCGCCCTTGTTCATAACATTCATGAGGTTTGCAAATACCTTCTTAGGAAGGCGTTCTCTCATCTTACCAACTGTGAATACATTTTCGCCAAAAATTTCTTCTACATTGATATTGCTCATTCTTTTCCATTCCTTTCATGCTTTAAGATTTTTCGGTGAGACATGAGACCTTTTATAAAATATTTCCCGATAAGATATAGTGACGGAGAATAATTTCCGAAAGAGTCTCATGGGATAATCTGCTCATGCACATAAAAAAGGGCATTCCAACTAAACGGAACGCCCTTGTTCTCTCACACGAAATTATATGACCTTGTTCCCTAAATAGTGGCTTTAGTATTACAAGACATCATTTATGTTAATAAAATAAGCTAAAACTCACAAAATTGCAAGCCCTTTTTTGAAAAAAACTTATTTTTTTTTACTTTTGTGTTCCGGAAGCAGATTGCATAATGGTTCCAACGTACTTTCCAAGGACAACACGGCGCGTTCCCGAGTCGCTTGTGCAGGTCGATAAAGTAACCACATAGTCGGTCGGAAGTACGGATACACCTGTGTCGTACAACTGATTGGCTTTTACATAATCGAGAAAATCTTCAAAAGATGTTTCACCCGTAAACTCGACATTGTATATGATGCTGTCCGATGGAACAAAGCAAACAGCAAAAATAGTGTAGGCGCGGGTGCCGTTGTCAGTCGTTATGTAGAAAGTGTTGCCCGAGCTGTTGTAAAAATCGCTGTCCTCATAGCGGTTCAGCATGCCGAACATGGTTCCGTTTTTCATATTGTGCCCGTATATTATGGTGTTGCGGTCGGAAAAGTCGGAATAGTTGCGCGCGTCCATGAAAATACAGCCGGAGCTGTTCTCCTCTCCGGTAAAGGTGTGGGTAAGGTAGTAGGAATTGTCTCCGCGATGCGCCACGGGGTAGCTTCTGGCAATCGAGGGAATTTGTATCCAGCCTATCGCCTCGGAGTTTATGGCGCGGACTGATGCCATATCAATATTGGACAACTGTGCGGCTGTCTCGACCTCGGCGTAGGAGTAGGACTCATACATGGTCGTCTCCTGAGTGGCACCCTCGGGTGCCATGGTGGTGCTGTCTGTGAGGAAAACGGCAGCCTGAATTGACTCGTATATGTTTTCACCGCGCTGATATTCGGAAAAAATACGGATAAGCATAGTGGCAGATACAATAAAAACAATGAGCGCTGCACCCAGAACGATGCAGCGCACTATGTTGCGGGCGGAGTGGGAAGAACCATCACCGTCGTCATTGTTATCTGTTGACTCTAATTCCGCATAGGCTTCATCTATATCACTGCTGTCGAACACAACACGGTCAGAATTGTTTTCCATATCCTCTGCATGCTTGTTGTTATCATCTAAATTCGACATAAAAATCCTCATGTCACTGCTTAACAGTGACCTAAATAGTAATCAAAATGCTGCTTATGCTTTGTGCGGACGGATTATTCATCAAGCCTTGCCGACTGAACCGAATAACTCCATCTTCTCCTTAACAGTCTCCTTGATTGCGGCTGTACCAGGAGCTAAAAGCTTACGAGGGTCGAATCCCTTGCCCTCTAAGTCCTTGCCTGCCTCGATGTACTTACGGGTAGCATCTGCGAAGGATAACTGGCACTCGGTATTTACGTTAATCTTAGCAACGCCGAGGGAGATTGCCTTCTTGATCATGTCGGCTGGAATGCCTGTACCACCATGAAGAACGAGAGGCATATCTCCTGTGAGTTCCTTAACTGCTGCAAGAGTCTCGAAGCTGAGTCCCTTCCAGTTAGCAGGGTATTTGCCGTGAATGTTACCGATACCTGCTGCGAGCATTGTAACGCCGAGGTCTGCGATAGCCTTGCACTCGTTAGGGTCTGCACATTCGCCCATACCGATTACTCCATCCTCCTCGCCGCCGATTGAACCAACCTCAGCCTCAAGGGACATATTGTGATCAGCACAAATCTTAACTAATTCCTTAGTCTTGGCGATGTTCTCCTCAATAGGGTAGTGGGAACCATCGAACATGATTGATGAGAAACCTGCCTCAACACACTTGAGACAGCCTTCGTATGAACCGTGGTCTAAGTGAAGCGCAACAGGAACCGTGATATTAAGCTCCTCCATCATGCCCTTAACCATACCAACTACTGTCTTATAACCTGTCATATACTTACCGGCCCCCTCCGAAACACCAAGGATAACAGGGGAATTGAGCTCCTGTGCTGTGGTAAGGATAGCCTTTGTCCACTCAAGATTGTTAATATTAAACTGGCCAACTGCGTAGTGACCGGCAACTGCCTTTTCAAGCATCTCTTTAGCTGTTACTAACATAGGAATACCTCCGATATTGTTATTATTTTGACAATATTATAACACATAAAGCAAAAAAGGGAATAGGGAAAATTATAAAAAGTCTTTTAAAACTATGACAAAAAATATAATTTAATCGACACCATATTTTAGTATGGTCTTTAATTCGTCAATTATTATACCGTTTACGCTGTACAGTACATTTCGGTTCTGGGCGGTGCCGCCTTTGACGCCGCATGCAAAGGTGTCTGTGTATGTCGAGTCAGCACAGTAGAGAGGTATGAAAAAGTCATGTAAATAAATATATGCAATTTTTTGTGTAGATAGAACGGTTGACGGAAGGTCGGGAAAAATGTCATATACAGGGTTATAGTAATTTTTTATTGAGCCAAAGTCTGCGGACAGGGAGTGTACATAGCCGAAGGTGTATATTCGAAGCCGCCCAAGATGCCCGCCCTTAAACGAAGTGCCAAGCCGCTTGAAGGAAATGTTTTCAACGTAGGCTTCTACGCGGAAATAGTCGCGCAGATATTTGCAGGCTGTGGGGTTCCTTTGAACGTCAGGAGAGTATTGTTCGTCAGATATATCTGTAAAGCCGATGTCATCAGCCTTTATCGGCGTTCCCGTCTGCATCGTGCCGAAATCATACTGGGTTATAGGCAGGGCGGCGGTGTTGCCGAGTTTGTCCTTTGCGACTACCTGCATGCTCACACGCTCCACATTCTCAGAGCCTGAAAGGCAGTCATATAGCTGGAAGCGGCAGGTGTATACATTACCATCAGGCGTGAATGTAAATTCGGCACTGTTTGAGGTATCGGAAATATCACTGACGACGAGCGTGAAGCTGTCTATTCCTGACAAATTATCGTAAGGATTGTATATGGTCATTACGGCATACGGTGAAGCTGTTATGTCATCATTGTAAAGCCCGAGGGTCGCATTGTTCTCAACATATTTAACTGTTCCCGTTGGAGCAGTGTTGTCAAAGGCATACACGCCGTAAACATGGCAGGAGCCGACTGTTTTTAACGCCGAGCTGCTGGTCGAGGTGTTACCATGCTTATCCTTTATCTGCCGCACCCACAGATAATAGTAACCGTCAAGTTCTGAGCCGAGTTCGGGAAGCGTAATCGAGAAAAATTCTTTATCCGTCGTTCCAGAGTATTTCTGCCATGAGTGTGGTGGAGTGGAGGTGCTTGTGGAAAAGCCAAATTCATATAGGTTGTTTTCTGCCAGTCCTGAGCCGAATTCGGCCACGGTTATTGTGACATCTATGTTTCTCACTGCATCTCCATTCACGTCGGGGTTGACTGTGTGGGTCGGCGTGACTTCTATCGTTGGGGCAGAATTGTCTTTCCATATGGCGTACAGTTTTATGATCCCGCCCGGAATAATCGTGAGATTTTTTACTGTTTCACCGTCGGCGTATGAGCCGCCCGTTCCGTCAGGGCTTGTGTTCCATTCGATAAAGGTGTATCCCTCTCTCGTATATCCGTTATCAGGCAGCTTTTCGTCCCTGCCATAGGTAAATGACACATCAGCCATGCTTCCCACGGCTCTTGTGCTGCCGCCATCATCATCGTTTCTCTCAAACTTCACGGTGTAGGTGTTCGGCGCCCAATGTGCAAACACTGTAAGGCTGCTAAGCCCCTTCCACACAGCATTGTCTGAAATAATGTTACCTTTTCTGTCAAGCTTTACGATAAACGGCTTCTGCGCCGTGTTACCGAGCCTGTCCGAGGCTGTTAGCGTGTAGAGTGAGATACCCTCAGCACCAAAATAGAATTGCCTGTACGCAGTGATATCACCGTCGGGCGGGACTATACCGTTGAAATCTGCAATAATCATACTGTCAATTCCAGAGTGCTCGTCTGTCACATCAAAGGTTATTGTCGTGCCATCACCAAACCAGCCGTATGAGTCTGACACATTACTTAAATCAGGAGCATTGTTATCAAAATAGTAGGGACCAAATCGGTGGTATTCTGCATTAGGTGTGGATACAGACTCATTTCTTGTGTCAGAGGATATATACGCATTATCGGAAAAGATCGATGATCTATTTCCGGCGGCGTCCTTAACGGGTTTTACCCAGATGTAGTAGGTTCCGGTCAGGCAGTTTCCTATGTAAAATTCCGAGCTGTTCATATAGTCGTACCAGTCCCCTGAAGGGATGTCGGGATCAGTGCATATGCAGTACTGATAGGAGTTGTCTGTGGCAAGCTGTCCGGCATCACTGCCTGCCATGTCATCGGCGGTGATGGTTATGCCGATGTACTTTGCATAGTCTGTGGTCTGCGATGGAGACACGCTCACTGTCGGCGGTGTGGCGTCAATCCAGTCTGCATATACCGTAACATCTCCGTCATGCTTCCATAATGCGTAGCTTCCGTTATCAGACCAGTAGTTACCTTTGACTGCGTGCCCGTTTTTGTTCCATACATAGCTTTTATTATCAGAGGGGTCAGTCGCCCACCCGGCAAAGGTATAGCCTTCCCTTGAGGCTGTAATCAATGAAATGTCCCAATAGTCACCGGAATCATATTTTACAGTGAGCTTTGTTTCGGCTGTGACTTGGCGGACGTCGTTTGTTGAAAGTTTTCCGCCATTCGGGTTAAATGATACGGCATAGCTTTTTGCTGTGGCATATGCGGTAAAACTTATGTTATCATCCGGCATCTTAAAGGTGTAACTGTTCCCGAATGCAGTGCCGGAACCTTCAACATCCTGTCTCCAATAAGGTGTTTCGTATCCAGTTGCTGTCGTCGAGGTAATTGTGATATTTTCTCCGAAAGAATGTGAACCTCCGCCTGATACGGCAGTAATGCCTGTTCCTTTGTTTAAAGTTACGGTATGTGCATTCGGTTTCCACTGTGCATAAAGCGTTACTTTATCCTCATGTTTTGATGGTTGTGCCGTAAACGTGCTTCCTGCACTGTATGCCGTTCCTGTGCCGTCTACCGCTGTGTTCCATCCCGTAAAACTGTAGCCCGTTTTAGTAAACCCGTTCTGGGCTATGGTTACTGTATCGCCGTACTTTACAGATGTTTCATCAGTCGAACCGTCGCTATTTCCATTACCCTTATATGCAACCTTCAGGGCATTCCTCTCATAATATACATTTGTTGAGCTGTCGGCTGTTACCTGCCATGAAGCCGTGTCAACAGATACATAGTGGCAGTTGTCAAAGGACGAGTCGCCTACATGCTCGGTCGCATTGAAGGTGGTGCCGTTTTGTATTGAATAGGCTTGCGTCTTACTGTCATCCCTTACACCATCTTTATAAAAATAAAGTGTCACCGTGGAATTATCCGCTGTCCAGTATGCGTAAAGCGAAACATTTGAAAGCCCTTTCCACACTGCAGATGAGCCGGTCCCTGACCAGTAAGTGCTATTTACGGCATTGCCGGAAGCATCGTATACCATCTCACCGGTACCGTCTATACCTGTATACCATCCCTGTAGTGTATATCCGGGACGCGAAGCGCTCACTGCTCCGGCGTTCCAATTTCCGGTATCATAGGTAACCGTTTGAGTTGAAGCGTTCTCTCCGTTATTAGGGTTAAATGTGACGGTGTATTCGTTTGGCATCCATACGGTAAATGTTAGCTTCTTACCTTTATACTTCCAACTTCCATCATGATTATTCTCAGCACACTCAGCACTTGTATATCCATAACTGCAAGTTCCACAATGACCGCATGAAGATATTCCCAATACATAGATTGTGCCATCATCGGCAATACAGCCCCAATATGAGCGATAATAATTATAGTAGGCAGTACATACTGTTCCACTTGAGTGTGACTCATGCCCGCAATATGTGCTTGTGGCTGTTCTTGTAAGTCCGTAAACTTCCTGCGTTACAGACTTTTTTGTGTATCCGGGTTCATTGGCATGTGGTAAGTCATTTTCATTGACATTAGCAACATCTACATAATTTGTAAGTGGTTGATTTCCAAATATAAAATTGCCTTCATATCCACTTGCATCAAACCATGCCTGTACATTCATTATGGCTTCCGGCATGACACTTACGGATAAAAATGTAATTACAAACGCCATGATGGAAGACAAAATTCTTTTGCATAGACAAGTTCTTTTGTGCATAGATTGACTTTTCAAAGTCCCATGCATTTTTTTTCTAAGACTCTTCATATTAGTTATTCCCTCTTGATTTATTTGATAACTGCTAAGACTACTATATTCGAGTCTTAGCAGTCAGCCTCCTACTTCCTGTAATTCTCCGACCAGTAACCGCCCTCATCGGTGTTATAGCCGTCGATGTCGTACACCATGTATCCTGTGCCGTCCGCGTTTGTTGTCCAGCCATCAAAGGTATAACCCGGTCTGTATAGGTCGGTCTGTCCGTAAGCCCTGTTGTTTTTCGAGCTGTCATAAGTTACGCCCAGCTTTCTGTCACCTGTGGAGTCATCTGATACCCAGTAACCGCCGTTGATGTCAAAGGTTACGGTGAAGTTCTTCGGTATGAACCTTGCGTAGAGTATGAGGCTCGGTCCAATCCATGTGCCGTCAGGTGCCCAGTAGAGTCCTGTGTTCTTTGCGGGTTCTCCGCCAAGACTTACATATACCTGATTGCCGTCCGTCAGGCTGTCGTAGTATCCGGTGAATGTGTAACCTGTCTTTGACACCGCCGGCACGTCTGTTCCCCAGTCGGTATCAAAAGCGTACTTCTTAAAGAAACTTCTGTTTCCGAACTTTATAAACCTGAGCGTCCAGTCATCGTTCACGTTCTGCCCCGTCATGGTGCCGCCGTTTCCGAAGAACAGAAGCTGCCTGTCAGTATCGCCCCATGCCGCCGTGAAGGTGACCGTTCCCGCGCTGTAGCGTAGATTTCCGTATGTGAGCGCCATGCCGTCAAGTACGCCCGTTCCGATGCCCGAGGCACTCTCGGAAGATGTGGCTCCTATGTTCGGAAGGTAGTGGGTTCCGTCGTCCATTCCGGCTATGCTCCAGCCGAGGAAAGTCTTTCCCTTGCAGACCGGATTGGATATCTCAAAAGAGGTGTAGGTAAGCACCGTATCCGGGTACGAGCCGTCAGGTGCGGCGCTGCCACCGTTAAGGTTGTATTTTATCGTGTAGGGAACCTTGCTCCATACTGCGGTGAACTTTACTGTTTTGCTGCTGTCACAGCGGAGGTTTTTGAATATTGCTCCCTTTTTCCCGGACACTTCCTCTGCCTGTGATGTGTCCGATATGTTTCCCACAATATGTACGCAGTCATCACACATATCCGTTATTGTCCAGCCCTCGAATACGCAGCCGTTTAATACGGGATTGCTTACCCTAAATGAAATGTCATAATATGCCGTGCCCGGGTGGATTGCGTCCGTATCCCATGTGCCGCCGTTAAGGTCGTAGATGATATTGTATCCTAATGGGCTGTAGTATGCCGTGTACGCCCTGTCACCGATGCTCCCCTGCTGGATTGTAACGGTCGGTACCTTTCCTGCAAGTTCCGTTCCTCCCCATGAGCTGAAGGAGTAGCCCTTTATGTAAGGCACCTTGAGGGTGAATGTCGGGACGCTTCTTGTGTAGGTTTTTGGGTTGCCCGCGTCGGCAATGGCATCTGCGGTCGGTGTAAGAGCCCGGTTGTCAGTGGTTCGCCTGTAGTCATACGCCAGGCTGTATTCCTCGTCCTCCCACATAGCTACAAGCACCACGTCGTCTGCATCTGCGCGGAGTCCGAGTACTTTTATTGATGTTTTCTTTGCTGAGTCAATGTCGACGGTCATATCCGTATCTGTAGTTTTCACGCCGTCAATGATGTGTGTATTCCCGTCCATGTGCTGTATTTCCCAGCCTAAGAACTTGCTGCCGGATTTTGTCGGGTTATTTATCGTAAGCTCGTCGTAATAGTTGGCCTGCATCGGGTTGTCTGGTGCCATACCGCCGTCCAAATAATAGATAATGTCGTAATATACGGGCTCCCACTGGGCGTAGATTGTGTCATACGAGCCGTCATATAGCGTATCCGATGTGACCGACACATATACCTGCCTGTCATCTGCGGCATTCGGCACCTTTGACCAGCCTTCCTCATCGTCATATGCATCGAGCACATAACCGGTGAGTCCCGGTTCCGGGAGCGTGCCGACAGGAGTATCCAGGTATACATCTTTTGTTTTCTCGCTGTCTCCGGTAAGGACGTATCCTAACGGGCTGTCCTTTGCTTTCTTTGGCACGTTGTAATCAAGACCAAGCTGCATCTTTGCCTTTACCCATTTGGCATAGAATGTCAGATTTACCGAGTCCTTTGTTGTGGCAATGGTGTACTCGTCGCCGGCTTTTCCGACGTAGTTTCCGAAGGTCTGCGTTGTCTTGTCGTACGAGTCGTACCAGCCGTCAAAAGTGTAGCCGTTTCTGCCTGATGCGGACGGGAGTACCGGAGACGGAAGTACTGACGTGGACGGGAGCGGGAAACTAAAATCACTGTAAACCGCGGTTGCTGTTACTACCTCATCTTTTACGGCACTTGGTTTTGAATACTTTGTGCCGCTGTTGTAATTTTTTCCTTCAATCGTCCAGTGCTTGAAAGGGAAACGCCCTGTAATAGACTGAACGACTTTAACAACAGAGCTGCCGTTGTTGGTGTACACTTCAAAATTGACAGTGTAATCGCTTCCGGTCATATGCGAGCCGTCGGCAAGCGTTGTCTTTTCATCGCTGCCAACAGTGAGGTGCACGCCCTCCGGCGGCACCAGTATAGTATTGTTTGACTCACCTCTGCTGTATTCGAGGGTGTAGTTGCCGACATACTGCCATTTTGCCACTGCCGTAACATTGCCCTTATAAATCCAGTTGCCGTTCTTATCAAAGTACGGTGAGTCCTTAGTCTGCCCGTTGCTGTCCGTATATGTAAGGACAGCCCTGCCGTTCGCATCATATATAGGAATGTCGGTAAGCTTTATGCTGCCATCGCTGTCATAGACGAATTTGCCGTCATCACCAAGCTCAGGGGCATACCAGCCGAGGAATTTGTGGCCGGTGAGGGTTGGAGCTTTGACGGATATCTTAGTGCCATAAGCGTCCGTTACCTGTGGCGCAGCAATATCAATGTCGGAATACCATTTACTTTTGTCGAGATTACTGTACCATGGGATAAGCTTGCCTTTGCCACTTCCGTTATATACCTGCATATTCCGCACGGATCCCTCCTGCATGGAACCGCCATTTGCATTAAATTCAAGTGAACGGTAAAATACAAGCCCCACAATACCATAGACATGCTCGCCGTAACCTGCAGGCCTGCCGACAATCTCCTGGTTTCTATGATTGTAAGCGGCGTCTGTACTGTCATGCGCTGTAATATCATATAATGTACCCGTAGATGAATTTACTGTCTTGGTTCCCTCAAGGAGATAGAGAAACTGCTGGCCATTCTCTCCATATTTCTGAGTCATGACAAACGACCTTTTATTCTGAAATGCGTCGTGGTCACCGATTGTCTCCCAAGTCTGCTGGCTTTTTGACTGGTCAACATCAGGGTGGCATAACCACTCAAAGTCAGCCCAGCTTATGTCGCCATCAGGCTTCCCTACAACCTGTGAGGCGATAGCATTAATCTGTTCGATGCTGGCCACATCTTCCAGTTTTGAGATACTGTAATCGTATGTTCCGACCCAGTACATTCTTACATGCTTTTCCTCAAGTCCCGGGTATTTGGCACGTTCGCTGTCGCTGTAGTGTGTGATCTCCGGCTGTGTTATAACTGCATAATCGACCTGTGCGCTTTCGGCGTAGGACATCTCGTATTCGTAGATGTACTTGTTTGTGTCGGGCAGCGCGGTGCCGGCGGAAAGGTCATCGTTTACGCGTGGGGTACGCGTAATATCTTTAATCACTATGTCTCCTGCCGTGTAGTTTAAATGATTGCCATTACTGTCATAGTGTTTTGAATACTGGCTGTCTTTTGGGTCTGAATGATTGCAGTGCATAAGCTGGATTTTTATCGTTGCAGCATTTTTATCTTTGCTATCATTTTCATTTACACCATCCTGATTCCAAAACGCTGCGACATTCTCAATGCTGACGCTGCATATTAAAAATGCCACTGCAAGCATTAACGCCAGCGTCTTCTTTAAAAAGATGCCAGGCTTGTGTGTGTGTTTACTGTCCATTATTTACTTTTCCTCCTTTTTTTGGTACAATATATTTTGATACAATATATTTTGATACAATATATTGCGGAAGTGCTATTTCCCACAATATATACAATAAAAATATGACAGATTGAAAAAAAACTCTTAGGGAACAAAAAAAGACGTATGCAAATCTTACGCATACGTCTTTTTTATTTTTATTGTAAAAAAATTTTTGTAAAATGCCTTTTTGCATTTTCAATAAAGTCTTTATTAGTAAAGCTTAAATCAACGGCAATTTTATCAATTAATTGTTCATTAAAATCATAATGTGTTGCATAAACTATTCTTTGTTCCCATGTAGGGTGATATGCAATGCAAGTAGATGATATCTCTTCATGACTATTTCTTGTTTTGCAATTGACATCTTTTTTAAATTGCATACATTCTATAAGTAGTTTTCTGTTACTGTTGAGTGTTGTTTCTGCACCTCTAAAATCACAATGTACTTCTGTTATAATATCACAAAATTGTTTTGTTTTTTTTAGAGGAAAACAGTGGCGCTCTAAATTCTTTTTCCTTATGAGCTGCTTCATGTCCAAGTGTTTGTAGAAAAGCTGAATTTACTATTTGATCAGAACTTGTTAAAAGTTGGTATCCCCATTCAGGAGTTATAAGTATACAATTATAAAAACTAGCAGAGGCATTTAATTTTTGTGGCTCACTTGAAAATAGTTTACTAAAAATAAGTTTGTATTTACTTTTTAGTTGAAAATCGTTTAATATTTTAGTGTAATTTGCAGGTAATTTCTTATTGTCCGCTTTTGCTTTTTTAATAATATATCTTTTGGCTAAGATACTTACCATATTCGTCTCCTACATTAAAAATGCAATAGCAAGAAATAAAAAAACACAAAATATTAATGGCAAAATCACTTTAGTCCCAAATATATACTTTGGCGTAGGCTCTTCTATTTTTATTTCAGAAACAAATATAAACAACTTATGTGCTGCTACTGCAAATAAAATAATATATAAAATAATTTTAATAAAAATCTTCAATTACAAAACCTCCTTGATTATACAATAGTGTTCTGCTATTGTAAAGTGCTATCTTAATAAAATATATGACAGATTTATAAATCTTTTTATAAATAAAAAGACGTATGTAATTATTCACATACGTCTTAAACATGACAGGCTTTATTATTTGTAGAGATAACCATGATACACATTGCCTTCTGCATATGTTCCTACATACTCCATAGTAGCATTATAATCGAAATCCCAACAACCATCTGCATATGAATCCCAGTTAAATTGTCCACCCACAAACCACGCCTCCAGCGACCCATCGTCCTGCGCTCCCGTTGTCACATTAAGCTGCTGGCTGTGCTCATCATACCAGCTAGGCAGCGACTTCTTCGTGCCCTCGGCGGTAACGGTGTCCGTCGCGCCGCATACGGAGCATGCCGCGGTCTTGGTGCCGTCAGCTTCGGTGGTGGCGTCGTTATTGTAGATGTAATCGCCAAAACTGTGCGCGGTCATCGGAATACTCTCCGCGTAGCTATCCCCGCATGAGCATGTGTAGGTAATCACGCCTTCCTCAGCACAGGTGGCAGCCTTTGTTACTGCCGGCGAATAGCTGTGTACGTGGGCTATCTTAGTTCCTGCGGCGGTCCTTGTGTCCCTCGCGCCACATACGGAGCACACTGCCGACTCTGTTCCGTCCGCTGCTTCCGTAGCGTCGCCGTTATATACATATGCGCCGAAGCTGTGTCCTGTTGCCGGAATTGCCTCGGTCTTTGTATCACCGCATGAGCACTTCAGTATCTTGCTGCCTTCTGCTGTGCAGGTCGGCTGCTTTGCGACTGTCTCGGCATAGCTGTGGGTATGCGCCTGAGTGGTGGGCTCGGTTACTTTTTCAGCTGGCTTCTAAGTAGCTTTTTCTGTTGGAGCCACTGTCTGCTTCTCTGTTATTTTTTCTGTCGGAGTTTCGACATTTTTTTCAGTAGGCGCCTGTGTCTGCGTTGTGGTTTCCGTTACGGCTTTCTTTGTAGTGGCAGCTTCAGATGTCTGCTTGGTGCTTTCGGACACCTTTGTTGAAGCGGTAGTCTCTGGCACGCTGCCTGTCGTTTCCGCCGGACTTGCAAGTTCGCCGGAAGGCTCAGTGCCGCCGGAAGTTTCTGCGTCGCTGCCCTTAGCGCCCTTATCCTTCGCCGTTTCCTTCGCCGCCTCGGAGTCTGCGCCTGCGCCGGAAGATGTCTTGCTCTCCGTTACCGCAGCCTTTGTGGTCTTTGCTTCCATGCTTGTCTCGTCTGAATTATCGACAGCACTTTCGGTTCCCATCGGCAGGGTTTCTACAGGGGCGGATACCTTGTTGCAGGCTGTCGCGGAGATGGCTGCTGCCGTGATAAGCACAGCGGTCATCAGTCTGTTGGATTTATATTTTCTCATATACATTACCTCGTTTTGTTTGTATTTTATTTACATTTTCATAGGAGTTTCTATATGCCCATTCAAAATTTCGTCAGTGTTACCTTCAATAGAATAATGCATTGTAAATTCGGGTGAGAATCTAAACATTTTATTCCACAGCAACAGCTTCGAATACAATTTTAAAACAACTCCTTATTTCGCATTGCCTTCTGTATCAGAAGTGGAAGTGGCCTTAAAGCTATCATTTTATAAAGAAGCTGTATAGACAGAACTTACTGTTGTCTGGTTACGACTGAGTGGAAGAAGCTTCCGTGATAGCCTCGGTATTCGACTGAGTGGAAGAAGCTTCCGTGATAGCCTCGGTATTCGGCTGAGTGGAAGAAGCTTCCGTGATAGCCTCGGTATCCGGCTGAGTAGAAGGAGCTTCAGTGGCAGTATCTGACGGAGCCTCGGTATCCGGCTGAGTAGAAGGAGCTTCAGTGGCAGTATCTGACGGAGCCTCGGTATCCGGCTGAGTAGAAGGAGTTTCCGTAGCAGCATCTGACGGAGACTCGGTATCCGGCTGAGTAGAAGGAGTTTCCGTAGTAGCATCTGACGGAGCCTCGGTATCCAGCTGAGTGGAAGAAGCTTCCGTAGCTGCATCGGTTGGGGTCTCGGTAGTTGGCTGTTGTGTAGATGGAGCCTCAGTGGTTGGCTGTGTAGACGGAGCCTGTGTCGGAGCCTCAGTGGTTGGCTGTGCAGACGGAGCCTGTGTCGGAGACTTGGTGGCTGGCTGAGCAGTAGGAGCCTCGGTATCCGGCTGGGCGGTTGTAGCTTCCGTGGCAGCGTTTGTATCCGTCTGAGTGGACGAAACCTCGGTAGTAGCAGCCGCAGTTGTTGTCTGCGTGGTAGAAGCTTTGGTAACCTTCTGTGTGGTGGAAGTAGTCTGCAAGGAGGTCTCTGCTTTGGTATCTTTGGTTGGCTTGGAGGTATTATCTTTTTTGGCAGCACTTGTTGTTCTGCTTGAGGAGTTCTTGTCTGAGGAATTACCCTTAGAGGAGAAAGTGTCCTTTTCTGTGGATATCAGATTTTCGCCTGATATTTCCGTGCTTTCATCCGATAGATTGGAGGAATAGGAAATGTATGACACGCTTGGGGCATCAGGGACAGAAGAGCTTTTGTTGCAGCCGCTCATGTAAAGCGTGACGAGAGATGTGCATATCATAATTTTTAACAGATTTTTTCTTATCATAATTTAACTCCTTAGGTAAATAATTGACTTTTTTTCCAGTTGTTGATATATGACTATTTTTGATAACAAAATGTTACATCATTTAATCTGTTAATGCAAGGTTTTTATAATAAAAGTGCGTATGTATTCTATATTTTATTGTCAAAGAGCGCAGATTAAGATATAAGAAAAATGCTGTGCATGCTGTAAGGTAAGTCATCAGCGGAATATGCCACAGTAGATTTTTACTGATTAATGTGCTATACTTAATACGTTTCAGCGTTTTGCAGGCTGTTGAATTTTCGCCGCGTGCGGCAGAATGAGAGGATAATTATTGTGAGAGCATATGAGCGTTTACTAAAATATGTAAGCTATGAAACTACATCTGATGAGAGCAGCGAGACCTGCCCGAGCTCGCCTAAGGAGCTTGTGCTTGCAGAGGCTTTGGTGGAGGAGTTAAAGCAGATTGGTGTTGCGGACGCACATGTCGATAAGGACGGCTATGTATACGGAAGTATTCCTGCCACGAAGGGGGCAGAGAATGAGAAGGCTATAGGGCTCATCGCACATATGGATACAGCTCCGGCGATGTCCGGCGCGAACATCAAGCCGCGCATTATAAAGGACTATGACGGTGCGGATATCGTGCTCAATGAGAAGCTCGGCGTTGTGATGGACACAGTGACATTTCCGCACCTTACCAACTATGTCGGACAGGATCTTATTGTTACGGACGGAACGACACTTCTCGGTGCCGATGACAAGGCGGGAGTTGCCGAGATTATGACGGCAGCAGCTCAGATAATTGAGGCTGACGCACAGGCAGGGGAAGGAAGTGCACATGGTAAGATATGCATAGCATTCACACCTGATGAGGAGATTGGAAGGGGTGCTGACCGCTTTGACGTGGAGCATTTTGGCGCGGACTACGCATATACGGTTGACGGCGGCATGCTCGGCGAGATAGAGTTCGAGAACTTTAACGCGGCATCTGCCAAGGTTCATATAAAGGGTGAGAATATTCACCCGGGCGAGGCTAAGAACAAGATGAAGAATGCATCGCTTCTTGCTATGGAGTTCAATTCAATGCTGCCTCCGGCTGAGATACCGGCGCACACGGAGGGCTATGAGGGCTTTTTCCATCTGTGTGGTATGAGCGGCGATGAGGAGAATGCGCATCTCGATTACATCGTGCGTGATCACAGCATGGACAAGTTTCTTGAGAGAAAGGCTATGCTTGAGCGCATCACGGCATATCTTAATCAAAAGTATGGTGAGGGAACAGTAACTCTCAATATGAAGGATTCCTATTACAATATGAGGGAAAAGCTTGAGTCGGATATGTATATAGTTGACCGTGCTGTTGAGGCTATGCGTGAAAATGACGTTGAGCCGATTATCCAGCCAATCCGCGGAGGCACGGACGGCGCGCGTCTGTCATTCATGGGACTTCCATGCCCGAACCTGAGCACGGGTGGACATAATTTCCACGGAAAGTATGAGTATGTCTGCATACAGTCAATGGATAAGATGGTTGATATTATAAAGACCATTGTGCGTAAAAGCAATTAGTTGTAATTTAAGATAACATAAACCGGCGGGGAATATTTGATGAAAAATATAAGAATAATAACTGACAGTGCATCTGATATGCCATATGATTACAGGGAAGATGTGACTGTTGTGCCGCTCCATGTGCGATTTGGAGCGGAGGAATATCTCGATGGAGTGAATTTAAGTCACAGGGAATTTTACGAGAAGCTTATCGAGAATGAGGAGCTTCCGACGACGAGCCAGGTTGCGCCGTTCGCTTTTGAGGAGGCTTACGAGAAGGCAAAGCAGGCGGGAGAGCAGGTTATAGTGATAACCATTTCGGGAAAGCTCTCGGGGACATACCAGAGCGCGTGCATAGCGTCGGCGGACTATGAGGACATGGTGCGCGTTATCGACAGCGAGAACGTGACGGTTGGCGAGAGAGCTCTTGTCGAGTACGCCATAAGGCTTGTGGATGCGGGAAAGGATATTCAGGAGATTGTTGACACGATAAACAGGGAGAAGAAAAATATCCATGTTGTCGGACTTTTGGACACTCTTGAGTATTTGAAAAAGGGCGGACGCATATCCAAGACGGTTGCGTTTGTCGGGGGAATGTTGTCGATAAAGCCTGTAATTTCCATTGAGAACGGTGAGGTTGCGATGCTGGGAAAGGCGAGAGGCTCGAAGCAGGGAAACAATCTTCTGGTACAGCAGATCGAGAAGGCGGGCGGAATAGATTTTGCCAAGCCGTATTACCTCGGCTATGCGGGGCTTGACGACACGCTCCTGCAAAAATACATTGCAGACAGCGCGCATATCTGGAAGGAACACACCGACAGACTTGAGATAATGTCAGTTGGCGGTGCCATCGGAACACATGTGGGACCGGGCGCTATCGCGGTTGCATTCTTTGCCCTTTAATTCGGGGCGTTTTGCGGATTTACCATGCAGATTGCCGATTTTAGAGTGCCGGGTCAAAGTACAGGCACAGAATTCCTTCCTGTGCTTTGACCCGGCATTAATCTTAGTAAAAGCGCTGTATTTTGGTGAAATCGAGCTCCTCCTCGGCCTCCTGAGCCACGCGCTTGTTGGTGATGGCGATGTGGTCGAGGTAGGCGATAAAGAGGTCGGAGACATCGAGTGAATACTCCTCGGCTACGCGGTTGAGCTCAGGCATCATGATTGTGGTGTCCGGCACACCCGGCTGATCAGGACGCTCATTCTCCACAAAGTCGTCTATTCTTTTCATAAGTGCAAGCTTTGTATTTGTATCAAGTTCTTTCATGGGTATTCCTTTCTGAAACAGTTAATAATAGACTGGTCAGAAAAATCGTCTGACCTGACAAATAGTATAACACAAGGCGGTTTAAAGTCAACTTGCACAATGAGAAGCGTATACACGAATAATTTTGATAAATAGATACTTGATATGAAATTTTCATTAGTCAGAATTGCAGAAAAAATAATTATGAATAAAAGTAAGTTTATATGGAATATGCTCGGCAGCGGTATATATTCGCTGGCGACGGTGATATTTGTTATGCTCGCAAAGAGAATTGTGGGCGAGGAGGCAGGAGCGAAGTTCTACATGGCTTTTACCACGGGACAGATGCTTCTGACGATAGGATATTTTGAGATAAGGCCTTTTCAGGTGACGGACGTGAGAGGGCAGTACAAGCCCGAGGAATATTTTGGTTTCAGGGCACTGAGCTGTCTTGCGATGCTGCTTGGCGGTGTCGTGGTCGGGCTTGTGTATGTCGCAAACGGCAAGGCGGACGGCGCAGGCTTTGGGCTGATTATGACCCTGTGTATCCTGAAAATGCTCGACGGCGTTGCGGACGTGTTCGAGGGGGAATTTCAGAAAAATGACAGGATAGACATATCGGGAATGTCGATGGCGTTTCGTACACTCGCGGTGATGGCAGTGTTCTCGGCGGTGGCATGGGTCACGAAAAATATATATGCCGCCTCGGCTGCGGCTGCGGTGATGGGACTTGTAGGTGTAGTCTGCGTTGTGATGGTGTGGAGCAGAAGGTTCGAGAAACTGTCGGTCTCGTTTGCGGGGGACAAGATGAAGTCACTTTTTGGCAGCACTGTGCTGCTTTTCATAGGTTCGGCGATGTGCATGTGGCTGTGGAACGGCACAAAGTATGTGGTGGAGTGGACGCTGACCGACAGGGAGACGCTCGTGTACGGCATAGTGTTTATGCCCACGATGGTGATAAACTTAGGCAGCAGCTTTGTGTTCAAACCGATGCTGACCACGCTCGCAAGACATTACGAGAACGGCGAACATAAGAAATTTGCGGGGCTTGTCGGAGTGCTTGTGGCGATAGCCTGCGGACTCACGATTGTGACACTTGCGGGGGGAGCATGGCTTGGAATACCGGTTTTGTCCTGGTTGTATGATATCGACCTGTCAGGCTACAAGGCGGTCATGCTGGTGCTAATTGCGGCGGGCGGATTTAATGCGGTGAGCATACTGTTTTACTATGCGCTCACGGTTATGAGATTACAGAAGAAGATTTTTGTAGGATATACGATAACTTTCATCGTGTCGATAGTGCTTCCTGTTCTGATGGTAGGACGTATGGGAATTATGGGGGCAGGCTGGGCGTATCTTATTGTGATGGCGCTTCTGACGGTGATTTTTGCCATTATGCTCTACACAAAACTTCTTGCCGATGCACGGCTGACTAAATAGGGAAGTAAACGGAAAATTCAATAACGTGAACGGCGGAAGAGACCGCCTAAAAAAGGAGGAGCCCTGATATATTATATCAGGGCTTATTATGAAAAAAATTCTTAAGTACTTGTGTCCTTAATCATTTATCTTTATGTCACTTATTATATGTGGCATAAGTGAAGAAAACATGTTAATCCTGTGAAGGTTTGTTTAAATATAAATGAACGAATTGTGAACAACGAACTTTTATCTTGCTCCTTATGTGGATAAAATTTACTTGTTTTATATAGTTTCAGGCTCAGGATACTCAACTCCGAAGGTGTCGACGGTTACGGACTCGATGCGCTGCTCCTCCATAGGGCGGTCGCTCCAGTCTGTAGGTGTCTCTGCGATAGCGTTGACAACATCCTGTCCCTCGATAACCTTGCCGAAAGCGGCGTAAGCGCCGTCAAGGTGAGGAGCTGCTGCGTGCATGATGAAGAACTGTGATCCTGCTGAATCTGGGTTCATGGCTCTTGCCATTGAGAGAACTCCCGGTGTGTGCTTCAAATTATTCTCGAAGCCGTTCTGTGAGAACTCGCCCTTTATCGAGTAGCCCGGACCGCCCATGCCTGTTCCTTCAGGACAGCCGCCCTGTATCATGAAGCCGCTTATGATGCGGTGGAAGATAAGTCCGTCGTAGAAGCCCTTCTTTACAAGGCTGATGAAGTTGTTGACGGTGTTAGGTGCAGTCTCAGGATAGAGCTCTGCCTTGATTGTGCCGCGTCCTGCGACAGTAAATGTAACTATTGGATTCTGTGACATTGTAATATTCCTTTCTTTGATTTATCATAGATGTGATTTATTATAACTTTTTTGAGGTGTTTTAGTCAATGGACAAGTCGGAGGATAGTGTGCATTTGTTTGACACGGTTGCGCTTATTCTGCACCGTATGAACAGCGATGTGGAAAAATATATAGAGGTTTCACTTTCTGAGGGGCTCAGGGTGAAATTATATGTTATGGAAAAGGATACCTCGCAGGGCGATGAACCGCTGTCGCGGGAGCTGTGCGGGCGCATCGGCGACGGACAGGGGGCGCAGGGGCTTCTTGTGATAACAGATGATGACGGCGTGGCGCAGGAGCTGGAGCGGCTCGGAGTGGCTGTGACGGGCTACCGCGCTCCGGGCTGTGAATATGAGGGCTTTGCGACACGGTATGTTGTGGAGGAGCTTCCGATGGTCGACGACGAGTACTTCAACCTTGTCTATATGCGTGCACACCATATTCCGGTCGTAATAGCGCAGACGGAGCGGACGATCATCAGGGAAATGACGGAGAATGACCTTCCGGCAATGTATGAGCTGTACGCCGATCCTACGGTTGCACGGTGGTGTGAGCCGCTCTACGAATACGACAAGGAACTCAAATTTACAAGGGCATATATAGACAATATGTATGTATTTTACGGGTACGGGCTGTGGCTTGTGTTCGACAAGGAGTGCGGGGAGCTTATAGGGCGCGCGGGCATCAGCCACAGGGAGATTGACGGCATTGAGCGCTGTGAGCTTGGCTACATCATAAAGGGGACGAGGCAGCGTCAGGGGCTTGGCTTTGAGGTGAGCCGTGAGATTATAAGATATGCGGCGGACAGCCTTGGCATGGACGAGCTGTGGCTGTGCACCGAGGAGGACAACACGGCATCGGAAGCGCTGGCGCAAAAGCTCGGCTTTTACCGGTGGGGAAGCGCCTTGTGCGATATCGGCAGAGGTGAACAAAAAGAGTGCAGGATATACAGGAAAAGCCCGCTGTGTTAGGCAGCAGGCTTTCTCTATAAATGATATTTATTTATTCCTCATAGTCTATTATGTGCTCGAGGAAGGTTATGCAGTTGTCAGGGTGCGGAGCGTTGGCGACAACAGAAAATATAGGGCGCTGCTCGCCGAACACGAGAACATCCGTGATAAAAGGAAGTCCGTCAAGGTCTATGCCGACAGCCTTCTCCTCGCCGCTCTCACCGTCTACACAGTATATCAGACGGTCGCTCACCTTGCTTAAAAGCTCTGCGGGAAGAAATTCGTTAAAATCCATGAGATAGCCGGAGTTAGCCCATGCATTGGTGAAAACCTCGTCGCCTATATAGCAGTCGCTGTTTTTTGCGACAATGAGCACACTGAGCTTCTGAGATGAAGCGTAGGTCTCCTCGGTCAGTGTGTCGGGGTCAATCTGGTAGTAACCGTCAACACTTACGCGGTCGTTCACACCATCGATGCCGAGCCAGTTAGTCAGCTTCTGGTCGAGGATTTTCGTGCCGTCACGAAGGTCGACTGAGACGCAGTTGACGTAGGATACATAGAGGCTGGTGTTGTAGTTGTTGGCGCGTATCGAGCGCACGATGGATATGACGGCAACTACTCCGATAATGACTGAGAGTATCGGAACCTTGTAATAGTCCCAGATGTAGGACGCCTTTGCCTTAAAGCCCTTCTGATTTTTGATTTTTTCTCTTTCCTTCTTTACGCGGACAGAAAACTTGTCTGTGTAGCCTGAAGCCATATTTTTATCTCCATTTCCAATTTCTATTATGAACGAAAAACGCGTACCTGACGTTTTCGTAATAGTTCAGCGGCGCCGAACCGATGTGACTTTTTAGATTATAGCATATGCACAAATGTTTGTAAGGGCTTTTATGAAAATTTAATAATGATTAATTTGCTTTTTACATAGTCATACAGTATAATACTATTTAGGCTTTTTTGCCGGATTTTATTACAAAGAGAGGTAGAACATGAGCAGGATTTTTGATGCGGATAACGCTTTTTTCCGCTTTATGAGCAGGGTGGCGGACGCACTTATACTTAATTTCTTTTTTTTGATAACGTCAATTCCGATTGTCACCGTGGGGGCATCTTACACGGCGATGTATTATTATTGCACCAAGGCGATAGGAAATGAGGAGGGATACCTCTGGAAGAGCTACTGGAAGTCATTCAAGACGAACTTTGTGCAGGGTTTTCTGCTCGAGGTTTTCTTTGCGATTATAGGAATTATACTGTATGTTGACCTCAAGTTTTTATATGGCAAGGCATTTGGCGGCGGAGCTTTTGGCTGGAGACTGCTGTTCTTCATCGTTGTCGGCATGGCTGTGCTTGCGATAGTCACATTCATGTACTCGTTCCCGCTGCTTTCAAGATTTGACAACACAACTCTTCACATAATAAGAAATGCAGCATTTATGTCGGTGCGCCACCTTCCGCAGACGGTTCCGCTTCTGTTCATACTTGCGATAATGGTTCTCATCGGCTGGGCTATGTTCCCGGTATCGATATTCTTCATAATGGGCGCGTGGGTGTATATCAGCTCGATATTCTTCCACAAAATTCTCGACCGCTATATGCCTAAGGACGAGCGCTACGAGGACGATTACTACCTCGGCGCCGATGTAAATGAGAACGGTGAAACACTCGGGACAACGGAAAATGACACCGTTTCGGTGGAAGATGGAACAGAGGTCAATAGAATTGTCATGACGGAAGCTGATGCCGCAGACAACAGAACACAATCTGATGAAAGCAATGCCGGCGAGACGGAAGCAGCAGAACAGGTCGATGATAACAATGTTGCAGATGGCGGTACGACCGTTGATAATTAAAAAAGAATAAAAAATTATAAAATTTTGTGTTGACAATAAAATGCTTAGATGCTATACTCCATCACATCAAGCAAAGGCGCTTTGGGTAGAACCCGAGGCGCCTCTTTTCGTTGCAGATTACACCGGTTACTGCACGCGGAAAAGGATTTGCGGAAATGGAGGAAGAATTATGGAAGAAGTATTGAGCGAATTATATGGAGTGTGGTTCCTTATCGGCGCTGCACTGGTATTCTGGATGCAGGCAGGTTTCGCGATGGTCGAGACGGGCTTCACCAGAGCAAAGAATGCGGGAAACATTCTTATGAAGAACCTTATGGATTTCTGTATAGGAACAGTTGTATTTATTATCATTGGTTTCAGCCTTCTCTTAGGTGAGGATATGGTTGGTCTTATCGGAAAGCCAGGCTTTGATATTTTCACATCGTATGAGAATTTTGACTGGTCCAACTTCGTGTTCAACCTTGTGTTCTGTGCTACGACGGCAACCATCGTCTCGGGCGCGATGGCAGAGAGAACGAAGTTCCTCTCATACTGCATCTATTCGGCAGTTATCTCAGCTCTCATCTATCCTATTGAAGCACACTGGGTATGGGGCGGCGGCTGGCTCTCACAGCTCGGCTTCCACGATTTCGCAGGTTCGACCTGTATTCACATGGTAGGTGGTACCGCAGCGATAATCGGTGCAAAAATTCTCGGGCCTCGTATTGGTAAGTTCACCAAGAATGAGAAGGGCGAGATAGTCAAGGTCAACGCCTTTCCGGGACATAATCTTCCAATCGGTGCGCTCGGTGTATTTATTCTCTGGCTCGGCTGGTACGGCTTTAACGGTGCCGCAGCCACATCGGTTGCAGAGCTCGGTTCAATCTTCGTGACAACGACTATTGCTCCGGCGATTGCGACAGTTGTATGTATGATTTTTACATGGGTTAAGTACGGTAAGCCTGATGTTTCAATGTGTCTTAACGCTTCACTTGCAGGTCTTGTTGCCATCACGGCGGGGTGTGATGTAACGGACGCACTCGGAGCAATCATAATCGGAGCCGTGTCAGGTGTGCTCGTGGTGTTTGGTGTATGGCTTCTCGATTACAAGTTACATATTGATGACCCGGTAGGTGCCGTGGCAGTTCACTTCTTAAACGGTATCTGGGGAACTATAGCAGTCGGACTCTTTGCGACTGATACAGCTCCGGCATTTGCAAGAGGCTTTGGCGACGGCGTGAACTTCGGTGCCAACCAGATTGCCGGAAAGGGTCTTTTCTACGGAGGCGGCTTCGGACAGCTTGGACTCCAGTTACTCGGAATGGTTGCAATTCTGGTATTTGCAGGTGTGACACTTACGATTACCTTCCTTATTATAAAGTCAACCATCGGACTTCGTGTTACCGAGGAGGAGGAAATTCTCGGACTCGACGCAACAGAGCATGGCCTTCCATCAGCTTATGCAGGCTTCAGCCTTATGGATATCTCCAACACTATGACGATGGAAGCAAACGAGAACACAGACCTCGGCGTGAGCGATTACGACAAAGCTTCCGATACACAGAAGGCGGCTGCGGTCAAGGTTGTGGCTCCGTCTGCGGCAATACCGGATACGGGAATTTACAAGGTATCCATTATTACCAAGCTTGCAAGCTTCGAGAAGCTTAAGAAGGCGCTCAATGATCTTGGTGTTACAGGTATGACGATGACGCAGGTTATGGGCTGCGGTATCCAGAAGGGTGCCGGCGAGATGTACCGTGGAGCTGAGATTGATGCGACACTTCTTCCTAAGGTCAAGATTGAGGTCGTTGTGAGCAAGATTCCGGTTGCTTCGGTTATCGAGACAACCAAGAAGGCACTCTACACAGGTCATATCGGAGACGGTAAGATTTTCGTATACAATGTCGACCAGGTTGTCAAGGTTCGTACAGGTGAAGAGGGCTTTGCAGCACTTCAGGACGTTGAGTAAAGCTTTATAAACCGTTTATACGGTTTGACAATATATTACCTCCTTTAAAGATAAGTGATAAAAAAATGAGACCGTGGCGAAAGCTGCGGTCTCATTTTTTGCATAATAGGATTAGTTGGTCAAAACATGCCAATTTAGTCCGTGAGTGTATAAATATATATCAAAGCTATTTTGTTTTCTTATAAACCTTAGGAAAAGCCTGGTAGAGCTTGATGCTGTAATATATACAGAACATGAAGGTAAGCACCACAGTTATGCTCGGGATAGGCTGTCTGAAGGTTACGGCGCATATAAAGTGGAGCATTACCAGAACGCCCATGAAAATCCATGGTGTGTTAAGACCGAGCTTCACAAAATTAATCTTCGCCTTCTTCGCGTCGAGAAGAACTCCCTCGGTAAAATAGTGTGTGACGTAAATGAAGTAGATTGTCGCAATACCCATCGCGATGAGTCTTACGATGGTCGAGGTGGACGTGGTGAAAAGTCCGGTTTCAGGCACGAACATTGCAAGCTTCATTATAACATACGCAACAGTCAGCTTCTTTAACGACTTGTAGGCGAGCTTGAAATGGTTGTTCTCGTCATGTATAAATGGCTTTATTCCAAGAAAAAGCAGTGCGATGGATATAAAACCGAGGATCGGGATAAGATAATCGAGAATATAAAGCAGGAAAGCGGCGATGACATATTTTATCGCGAGCTCCCTGTCAGGGTGTAAATATTTGTCTGCCATGGGGCGGGTCCTCTCTTTCTGCGGCTATATTTAAGTTTTGCAGGGCAAATAATATAGCAGTCTTTTAGCAGTATAGCACATATCAGCTTAAATGTATAATTAAAAAAACATTAAAAACTATTGCATTAATGCGGTATATTGTATACAATGAAAAAACAATAAAATAATATTATTCAGAAGGAGAATATCACATGAAGAACTTTTTTAAGAGACTTAGTCTCGGCTGTGTGGTAGTAATGGTACTTTCTGTTGCACTGACAGGTTGTGCGGGCGGCAAGAAGGGAGAAAATCCTTCGGATAGTGTTTCCGAGACTACCGGAACAGCAGTGTCCGGTGGCGAGGTTGTTGTAGGAATACAGCAGGATATCGATAGTCTTGACCCACATTTAGCAACAGCGGCAGGAACGAAAGAGGTATTGTTTAACATTTTCGAGGGACTTGTTGTCTCGGACGAGAATGGAAACGTGACACCTGCGGTAGCAAAGGATTATACCATATCTGACGACGGACTTACCTATACCTTCAAGCTGAGGGATGGAATTAAGTTCTCTGATGGTACACCTGTAACTGCCGAAGATGTAAAATATTCTATTGAAAGATGCTCGGGGCTTCTCGATGGGACGCCACTTGTAAAGGCACTTTCTATTGTTTCAGGCGTAGAAATTGTGGACCAGTCAACTATCAATATCGTACTCTCGGAGGCTAATTCGGAGATTATCTACTACCTTACGGCAGAAATTATTCCGGCGTCCTCAAGCGAAACAGGCGACATTATAGGAACTGGTCCTTTTAAGTTGGACTCATACGTTCCACAGGAGGGAGTTGTGCTCTCAAGGAACGAGTATTACTGGCAGGACGGACTCCCATACCTTGACAATGTTACATTTAAGATTGTCGCAAGTGCGGAGTCAGCCATGATGGAGCTTCAGGCGGGCAGCATTGACATCTATCCGTATCTCACGGACGATCAGGCAAATGAGCTTGCAGCTAACTTTAATATAGGAAGCAACGGCTCCAATGTCGTTCAGGGACTCTATCTCAACAACGCGGTCGCACCTTTTGACGATGTGCGCGTGAGACAGGCATTGTCCTATGCTATTGACAGAGATGCCATCAACGATTTTATTTTTGGCGGACGCGGCACTGTTATAGGCACGAGCATGGTTCCGGGCTACGAGTGCTATGTCGACACGGGCTATGAGCATGACGTGGCTAAGGCGAAGGAGCTCCTTGCAGATGCAGGATATCCGGACGGCTTCAAGATGGAGATTACCGTTCCGTCTAACTACCAGATGCACGTTGACACGGCACAGGTAATTGTTGAGCAGTTAAAGGAAGCCGGAATTACGGCAACGATCAAGAAGGTTGACTGGTCAACCTGGCTTGACGATGTTTACAAGGGAAGAAACTTTGAGACCACGGTCTGCGGTATAGCGGGCTCACTCACACCGAGCTATCTTCTCGTGAGATACCAGTCGACAGCAAAGAACAATTTTGTCGGCTACAGCAATGAGAATTTTGACACTTTATATACGAAGATTTCCACATCGCTTGACAGCACGGAGATTACTGAGGGCTACAGACAGCTTCAAATAATGCTTCACGATGATGCGGCATCGGTCTACACGGTTGTGCCTCCTGTGCTTATTGCGATGAACAAAAAGCTGGCAGGCTACAAATTCTATCCTATCTATGTGCAGGATATGAAGTCTGTCTACTGGACGGAGTAAATACAGAACATGAAATATATTATTAAGAAGCTTTTGACCTTAATACTGACCCTGTTTTTCATATCGGTGCTGGTGTTCCTGATTTTTCAGGTTATACCTGGCGACCCTGCGCTGTCCATTCTCGGAACAGAGGCGACGGACGAGCAGGTCGAGGCGCTCAGAGAGCAGCTTGGGCTCAATGACCCTATGCCTAAGCGGTATTTTAACTGGCTTACGGGTGTGCTGACCGGAGATTTGGGGAAGAGCTACCGGTATCAGGAGAGCCTTAACGAGCAGATGGCGGTGAGCAGGCTTATAGCCGGCAAGCTTCCCGTCACGCTCACGCTGGCAGGGCTGTCGCTGCTTCTTATTATAATATTTTCAATTCCGATAGGGATACTGTGGGGTGGCACGAAGAGCCGTGCCCTCGACGGCGTGCTCAATGTGCTGTCACAGTTTACGATGAGCGTGCCGTCCTTCTTCCTCGGAATAATCATCATATATGTGTTCGGGCTGATTATGAGATGGTTCACTCCGGGCGGATATGTAAGCTACAGGGAAGATTTTTGGGGATACATAAGATATATGCTTTTCCCGGCGATAACGGTTGCGGTTCCAAAGGTTGCGATGACTGCGAAGTTCTTACGCAACTCCATCATAACCCAGCTTAAGTCGGACTACGTCAGAACGGCGTACAGCAAGGGCGCGAGAAGATTCAGGGTGCTTTTTGTGCATGTCTTAAAGAATGCCATGATACCTGTTGTGACCTTCATCGGCATCATTGCCGCGGAGATTGCGGCGGGAAGCATCGTTGTGGAGCAGGTTTTCGGTCTGCCGGGTATCGGAAGGCTTCTAGTGTCGTCCATATCGACGAGGGACTATCCTGTCGTGCAGGCACTCATGCTGTACATTGTCTCTGCAGTGGTTATTGTGTACTTTGTTGTGGATATTCTGTACAGGTATATTGACCCAAGGGTGGAAGAGCAGTGAGATTTATGAAAAAAGTAAAATCAGAGAGCAGGACAAAAGGACAGATTAGTGACGCAATGAACAAAAAATCGAATAAAAAAGGTTCAAAAAGGACAAATGCATATTTTATATCCGGTGCGGTCATCACAATCGCATTTGTTGTTTTGATGCTCGTAGGTCTTATACATACACCCTATGACCCTAATGCGATGAGCGGGGCAGAGAAGTTCTCTTCTCCGTCCCTTTCTCATATTATGGGAACGGACAATTTCGGAAGGGATATCTTCAGCCGTGTCCTGAAGGGGATAAGCATGACGGGACTGGTGGCTGTCTCAACGGTCGCAATCGGAGGAAGCATAGGAACTATAGTGGGAGCAATAACCGGGTATTACGGCGGAATAGTCGATGAGATAGTTATGAGAATTAACGATGCGCTCAACGGCTTTCCGAGTATTCTCATCGCGCTCATAATTGTGAGCATAATAGGACCGGGAAAATACAACGTCATACTGGCACTCGGAATACTTTTTATTCCGAGCTTTGCTCGTATTGTGAGGAGCGAGTATATAAGCCTCAAGGAGCGCGATTTTGTGAAGAGCGCGAGGCTTATGGGGGCCGGGGACATGAGAATCATATTCAGGCATATATTTCCCAATGTGCGCTCGACGCTGTTTGTCACAATCACGATAGGCTTTAACAATGCGGTGCTGGCGGAGGCGGGGCTTAGCTACCTAGGAATAGGAATACAGCCGCCTGACGCGAGCCTTGGCAATATGCTCTCGGACGCGCAGAGCTATCTGTTCACGGCACCGTGGTATGCGATAATGCCCGGAATGACGATAGTTCTCTTTGTGCTCGGCTTTTCGCTGCTCGCGGAGGGAATACGCATAAAGGATGAGGGAGAAAATGACTGATTGCGAAGGAGGGACGGCATGCTTGAGATAGAAAAGTTGACGGTATATTTTGGCGACAGATGTGTGCTCGACGACGTGTCGCTGTCCGTGGCGCGCGGCGAGGTCTTAGGTGTAGTCGGTGAGTCCGGCTCGGGCAAGACGATGACGGCGCTGTCGGTCATGGGACTTTTAAACCCGGCGGCAAGGATAGAGGGCGGCAGCATAAGGCTTGACGGCAGGGAGCTTATAGGGCTTGACGGGCGCGCGATGTCCGGCATAAGGGGCAGGAATATGGCGATGATATTTCAGGAGCCGATGACCAGCCTCAACCCGACAATGCGTATAGGAAAACAGCTTGGGGAGGCTGTGAAGCTGCACTATGAGAACAGACAGCCAAAACAGGAGATTAAGAGGATAGTGCTCGATGCTCTCGCCGATGTAAGGCTTCCCGAGCCTGAGAGGGTATACGCAAGCTACCCGCATGAGCTTTCGGGCGGAATGAGGCAGAGGGTTATGATAGCGATGGGAACCATATGCAGACCGGGATATCTGCTGTGCGACGAGCCGACAACGGCGCTCGATGTGACGACGCAGAAAGGGATACTTGAGCTTATCGGAACCCTCAAAAAGGAGCACAACATGGGGATAGTGTTCATCACGCACGATCTGAAACTCCTTAGGAATTTTGCTGACAAGGTCGCCGTGATGTGCCGCGGTAAGGTGGTGGAGCGCGGGACGGTCGAGGAGATATTTGCGGCTCCGAAGGAGGACTACACCAAAAGGCTTATAGCCGCCATACCGGACAGGAGCAGGCGGTTGGCAAAAACGTCTGTGTAAATGGAGATAAATATGGTAAAAATTCTTGAGGTAAAAAATCTTAATGTGTATTACAAGGCGAAGTCAAAATCCATCTTTGCCCGCCCGGAGAGGAAACAGGTGCTCTTTGACGTGAGCTTCGATGTGAATGAGGGCGAGATTTTCGGTATAGTCGGCGAGTCCGGCTGCGGCAAATCCACACTGTCAAAGACGATTTTGGGCATGAATCCGCTGTATGACGGGAGCATTGTGCATAACTCCGTGAAGCCTCAGATGATTTTTCAGGACCCGTATTCATCGCTCAACCCGGCGTGGACTATCGGAAGGATACTCAGCGAGCCCCTGCTTCTCTCGGGAATGAAGGACAAGGCGGAGGTAAAAGCTGCTGTTTACGATATGCTTGGCAGAGTCGGGCTTGATGAGTCATACTATGGAAGATATCCCTCACAGCTAAGCGGAGGCCAGCGACAGCGTGTCAGCATTGCGACAGCACTTATTGCAAGACCGAAGCTGGTCATAGCAGATGAGCCTTTGTCGGCTCTCGATGTTACCATTCAGGCGCAGATCATGGAGCTGCTTATGGAGCTGAAAAAGGATTTAGGGCTTACCTACATTTTCATATCCCATGATATTGATGTGGTGTATCAGCTCTGCGACAGAATTATGGTGATGAAGGACGGCAGGGTTGTCGAGATCGGGGAGACCATCGAGCTGTTTGAAAACCCCGAGAATGCATACACGAGGCAGCTCATAGATGCATGACAACCGCATAAAATGATATTGTCTGAAATTGTCAAATAATATACAAAAAATATTCTTTAAAAAAAATTAAAAAAATTTCAAAAAAGTACTTGCAATTTTTAGAAACATGATATATAATCAATATCGTTGTAGCGGAGAACACAAAACATTCGAAAGACAAGAGCTTGAGAGTGAATGTCCGACAGGGCATGAGTGTTCAACTGAGTACACATTGGGCTATAGCCAAATGGTAAGGCACTGGACTCTGACTCCAGCATTTCCAGGTTCGAGCCCTGGTAGCCCAGTCGAAGGCATCACGTCAGCGTGATGCCTTTATTGCTATAAGGCATCTGTGAGGCATGGCACATTGACATTCATCGCAGATAAGTTAATTCCTTTTGTGGGAATTTTCATAATAGTATGGAAACGTATCGAAGTGGCCATAACGAGCTTGACTCGAAATCAAGTTGTCGGGCAACCGGCACGCGGGTTCGAATCCCGCCGTTTCCGTTTGCGTCAGGCACATTATGGGAGACTGTAATGTGCTGTTTTCATTTGACAGGATTTTTGGAGGCTGGTCAAGTGACAGTCATGGAGGGAGGAGATTTATGTACAGCTATGATGCGAGAATAAGATATTCGGAATGTGGAAGTGACAGACAGCTCACTATCCCGGCGCTTATCAATCTTTTTCAGAACTGTTCTTCGTTTCATTCCGAGGACGTGGGAGTTGGAATAGATTATGTGACGGAGCGCGACGGAGCGTGGTTTATTCTGAACTGGCAGATAGATATTGACAGGCTGCCGTCCTTCTGTGATCGGGTTAAGGTGTGCACGGTTCCGTATGAGTTCAAGGGCTTTTTCGGAAACCGTAATTTCTGGCTCGAGGACGAACAGGGGAATATTCTTGTGAAAGCTGCGACATTGTGGTCGTACATGAACATAAAGACATTGAGGCCTATGAAGCCCGACGCACAGCAGCTTGAGCACTACAGTCTGGGTGAGAAGCTTGACATGGAATACCTTCCGCGAAAGATAACTCTCCCGGAGGGGCTTAAGCAAGGTGAACCGATAGACGTAAGACCTGATATGATAGATACCAACAACCATGTAAACAACGGACAGTACATCAACATTGCGATGGCGCTCATGGCTCAGGACGAGCCGGAGAAGGCGGGGCGTCCCGTTAAGCGCATGCTTGCCGAGTACAAGAAGTCAGCGGTTATGGGGGATACATTCCACCCGTATACGGGGCTTGTGGACGGCAGATATTATGTGTGCCTTAAAGACGATGCGGACAATATCAATGTGATAGTTGTTTTTGAATAAAATGACTGATTGACGGAGGGACGATACGATGATTAAAATTGGAGAGATTCAGGATTTAAAGATAGTAAAGAGAACGGATTTCGGCGTATATCTGGGTGATGAGGCTGAGAAGGTGCTGCTCCCGAGAAAACAGGTGCCTGAGGACGCACAGATTGGTGATGACGTCACGGTATTTATATACAGGGACTCACAGGACAGGCTGCTCGCAACGACGAGAACACCGATGCTCGTGCTCGGACAGGTTGCAAGGCTTGAGGTAAAGGATACAGGCAAGATAGGAGCATTTCTCGATTGGGGACTTGAGAAGGATCTGTTCCTGCCGTTTAAGGAGCAGACCTACAGGGTACGCCCGGGAGACAGCTGCCTTGTGGCGCTCTATGTGGACAAGAGTAGCAGGCTTTGCGCGACGATGAATGTATATAAATATCTCAAGGGCACGACGCAGTACAAGCGCGGCGATATGGTCAGTGGAACCGCATACCAGTATATCGAGAAGTTCGGAATGTATGTCGCTGTGGACGATATGTATCAGGGACTTATTCCTAAGAAGGAGTGCTATGGAGTGCTTAATGTGGGAGACACGTTAAAGGGACTCAGGGTCACGAATGTTACCGCAGACGGAAGGCTTGAGCTTGCCGTGCGCGAAGTCGGATACTTACAGCGCGACGACGATGCGGCTAAGATACTTGAGACGATAGAGGAGTTCGACGGGGTTCTGCCGTTCAGCGACAAGGCTTCGCCTGAGGTCATCAAGCGTGAGCTTGGAATGAGCAAGGCGTCTTTCAAAAGAGCTGTCGGAAAGCTTTTAAAGGAAGGAAAGATTGAGCTTTCGGATACGTCAATCAGACTTAAATAGCAGAGTGTACTGGACGTGCACTCAGAGATGATGGGTATAAAAATGCTGCCGGAGTGATGATGCGTCACTCCGGCAGCATTTTCAATTAAAGTAAAAAGTATTGCAAAACCATACAGGGGTACAATAAATTATACCTGTACGTCAATGTTGGCACCGAGATTCGGGTTGACGGACATCTCCATCATTTTCTTCATTCCGTCACCGAGAGTTTCAATGGTGTCAAGGTTCTTTGCGAGTACTGCAACACCGACCTGTGAATTTACATCGGCAAGACTCATGCTTGAGGAAAGTGCTGTTATATCCATTGAAAATGCCTCCTTTTTATTGAAAAATACAATGAAAACCATATACATAATTTATAACATATATGATAAATTTTAACAAGGCATTATTGAAAAAAAGCGTTAAAAACTGTTTTTTTTGTATAAAATGCAATAAAAAGGTAAATAATATTATGTCTATATGCAAAATAAACAAATTAGTGTTGAGATTTTCGGCTATTTGAGGTATGGCATTTAAACAAGCATTATTGTAGAATAACAATAGTGAAAACGGAAAATTCTTTTAGGAGGTATTATAATGGCTAGTTTATCACTTAAAAACGTTTGTAAAGTTTATCCTAACGGCTTCGTAGCAGTTAAGGATTTCAACCTTGAGATTGAAGATAAGGAATTCATCATTTTCGTAGGACCATCAGGTTGTGGTAAGTCTACAACACTTCGTATGATCGCAGGACTTGAGGAGATCAGCTCCGGAGAGCTTTGGATCGGTGACAAGCAGGTTAACGATGTAGAGCCTAAGGACAGAGATATCGCGATGGTATTCCAGAACTACGCTCTTTATCCACATATGTCAGTATATGACAACATGGCATTCGGTCTTAAGTTAAGAAAGGTTCCTAAGGCTGAGATTGACAAGCAGGTACATGAGGCAGCTAAGATTCTTGATATCGAGCATCTCCTTGATCGTAAGCCGAAGGCTCTTTCAGGTGGTCAGAGACAGCGAGTTGCCATGGGTCGTGCTATCGTTCGTAAGCCTAAGGTATTCCTCATGGATGAGCCTCTTTCAAACCTCGATGCCAAGTTAAGAGTACAGATGAGAATTGAGATCTCCAAGTTACATCAGAGACTTCAGACAACAATCATCTACGTTACACATGACCAGACAGAGGCTATGACACTTGGTACAAGAATCGTTGTTCTCAAGGATGGTATCATTCAGCAGGTTGATACACCACAGAACCTTTACAACCAGCCACAGAACGTATTCGTAGCAGGTTTCATTGGTTCTCCACAGATGAACCTTATCGATGCTAAGCTTGTTAAGAACGGTGAGGACATGGTTCTCATGTTCGGCAGCAACTCAGTTAAGTTACCTAAGTCTAAGGCTGAGAAGCTTGGCGCTTATGTTGACAAGACTGTTATCATGGGTATCCGTCCTGAGGATCTCAACGATACAGAGATGTTCATCGCTAACTCACCTGACAGCGTAATCGAGGCAGAGATTCGTGTATACGAGCTTCTCGGTGCTGAGGTTTACCTCTACTTTGATATCGAGGATAAGAGCTGCACAGCAAGAGTTAACCCTCGTACAACAGCTCGTCCTGGCGACAAGATTAAGCTTGCTCTCGATATGACTAAGCTTCATCTCTTTGATAAGGATACAGAGTTAGTAATTCCTTGCTAATCACTCTGTACATATCAAAATCAATAATGGTTTGATATTGTGAAGTTAATATGAAATATTGAGGAAATGCACTAATTTTAGTGTATTTCCTCTTTTTTTTTTTACAATTTTGTTTTACAATAAATAGTGATAAATTGTAACCTTTTTTAGATATGACAATATAGAAAGTAGAGGTCACCGCATGATTTCAAATCAGATTTTACAGAATACGATAGAAGGCTTGAAGTCAATAACCAGAATTGATTTATGCATAATGGATACAGAGGGAAAGACTCTTGCGACGACATTTCCTGAGTCCGATGGCTATGAGGAGGCAGTGTTAAGCTTTGCAGGCTCTCCGGCAGACAGCCAGGTTATACAGGGATATCAGTTTTTCAAGGTATTTGATGACAAGCAGTTAGAGTATGTACTGTTGGCTAAGGGCGGCAGTGATGACGTATATATGATAGGCAAGATTGCCACATTCCAGATACAGAACCTTCTTGTTGCTTACAAGGAGAGGTTTGACAAGGATAATTTCATCAAGAACCTTCTTCTTGATAACCTTCTTCTCGTTGATATATATAACAGGGCGAAGAAGCTCCACATTGACACCGATGTGAGGAGACTTGTGTTTATAGTGGAGACCAAGCATGAGAAGGACAACAATGCGCTTGAGACTCTCAGAACACTCTTTGCATCGAAGGCGAAGGATTTTATCACGGCTGTAGATGAGAAGAACATCATTATCGTGAAGGAACTTAAGCCAAATGAGGGCTATGAGGAGATGAACCAGGTAGCGCTTACGGTGCTTGACACACTCAACTCGGAGGCGATGAGCAAGGTACATATCGCCTACGGTACGATTGTGAACGAGATTAAGGAGGTGTCGAGATCCTACAAGGAGGCTAAGATGGCTCTCGATATCGGTAAGATTTTCTACGGAGACAGAAATGTTGTGTCGTATACTAAGCTTGGTATCGGCAGACTTATCTATCAGCTCTCGATGTCACATTGCAAGATGTTCATTAAGGAGATTTTCGGAGGGCAGAACCCGGATGATTTCGATGAGGAGACACTCACCACAATCAACAAGTTCTTCGAGAACAGTCTTAATGTGTCCGAGACCTCGAGACAGCTCTTTATACACAGAAATACTCTTGTGTATCGTCTTGATAAGATACAGAAGAACACGGGGCTTGACCTGAGGGTATTCGACGATGCGATTACCTTCAAGATTGCACTCATGGTCCGCGATTACATGAAATATATGGAATCACTTGATTATTAAATGCATGTCAGTGTATAATGGCAATATCGTGGTCGCTGACTATAGACCATAAAATGGAAAATCCGGTATTGCCGGTAAAATGCATAAGAACGTAGGGGAGGCATAAGAGACATGCTTATATTGGAAAATGTATGCAAGACATACTCAACAGGCTTTCCGGCGCTGAACAATATCAGTCTCCGCGTGGAGAAGGGTGAATTTGTGTTCATAGTCGGGCAGAGCGGTGCGGGCAAATCGACGCTCATCAAGCTGCTGCTCAAGGAGCTTGAACCCACATCGGGGCATATATTTATAAATGGAAAGAATTTAGGGAGAGCCAAGAGAAGGGAGCTTCCACTTATAAGGCGCGACATGGGCGTGGTATTTCAGGATTTCAGACTGCTTGAGGACAGGAATATCTATGACAATATTGCGTTTGCACAGAAGGTTGTGGAGGCACCGAACAGAAGAATCCGTTCAGAGGTGCTTTCAATGCTGTCCATGGTTGGACTTCTCGAGAAGTACAGGAACTTTCCGTCGCAGCTTTCGGGTGGTGAGCAGCAGAGGGCTGCCATTGCAAGAGCTCTTATAAACAAGCCGGCGATATTGCTTGCGGATGAGCCGACGGGAAATTTGGACAATGCAAATTCGTGGGAGATAATGAAGCTTCTCGATGAGGCTAACCGCAGGGGGACGACGGTCGTTGTCGTGACCCACAATATGGATCTTGTACAGACGATGAAAAAGAGAGTAATCACTATTGATCATGGTGAGATTGTCTCAGATGAGAGCTGGGGGGATTACGGCTATGAAGATTAGTTCACTCGGCTACTGCATTAAGCAGGGCTTTAAGAATATCTACAGAAACAGGCTGTTTTCGCTTGCTTCTGTCGCTACCATGTCGGCATGTATTTTCCTTTTTGGAATATTTTTCTGCGTGGCAAAGAATGTCTCATATATGGTCACAGAGGTTGAGAAGAATACCTGCCTTACCGTGTTTTTTGATGTAGGTGTGACGGATGCCAGAATTGAGTCCATAGGAAAGACCATACAACAGATGAATGACGTGGCGATGATAGAGTATACCTCGCCGGAGGAGGCCTGGGAGAAGTACAAGGTCAAGTATTTTGGCGACAGAATGGACCTCGCGGACGGCTTTGAGGAGGATAACCCGCTTGCCAACTCAGCCTCGTATACGGTTTACCTTAACAGCGCGGACGCGCTCAGCACGGTTGCGAACATGGTCGAGAACATAGACGGTGTTCGTTCGGTTAAACGCTCGGAGATTACAGCCAATTCACTCACCGATGTGAGCGGACTAGTCAGTATGATATCGCTTACCATGATAGTGGTACTTTTCCTTGTTGCACTGTTCCTTATAGGTAATACCGTTTCCGTGGGTATAGCGGTCCGCAAGGAAGAGATAGCGATTATGAAACTTATAGGTGCGAAGAACGGCTTCGTGCGCGCTCCGTTTATTGTTGAGGGTATAGTTATCGGCTTTGTGGGAGCGATGCTTCCGATGGTGGTCATATACTATCTATATGAGAATGTTGTCTACTATATTATCAACAGATTTACATTTTTGTCCAACATTCTTGCGTTTCTTCCCGTTAAGACCGTATTTTCGACGCTTGTGCCTGTTGCGGCCGTACTTGGAGTCGGAATAGGTTTCCTTGGAAGCTATATGACACTTCGCAAGCATCTGAAGGTATGATGGGGAGAAATTTAAGGGAGGAATTATCTTGAAAAAAACACATGCTTTTGGGAAGGCATGGATAAAGCGTGCTGTGTTTGCGGCAGTGCTGCTGTTCATGCTTCCCATGAAGCCTGAGGAGTATCAGGCAATCACTGAAGATGAGGTAAAGCAGGCTGAGCGCGAGCTGGAGAATGCAAAGCAGCAGGCACAGCAGCTTGACAACAAGCTCAATGAGCTGAACGGAAACATTTCGGACACGGAGAGCTATATAAGTCAGGTGGACGGCTGGATATCCGATGTGACATTGCAGATATATAATCTCAATCAGGAAATTGACGCAAAGCAGGCAGAAATAGATGCGAAGCAGGCTCAGATAAATGAGACGCTGGCAAACATTGACACGGTTAAGGCGGACATAGCCCGGACAGAGGTTGATCTGGCTGACGCGCAGGCGACCGAGGAGTACCAGTATTCCTCGATGAAGCTCAGAATACAGTACATGTATGAGAATGGTGATGAGAGCTTTCTGGATATTCTGTTTTCATCAGACAGCATGGTTGATTTTCTGAATAATGCCGAGTACATATCTGAGATTTCCAAGTATGACAGGCAGAAGCTTATAGAGTATGGAGAGACTAAGGATAGGGTGAGCACGCTTCTTGCAAACCTCGGAGTGCAGAAGGAGGACTTGGAGGCACAGGAAGCACAGTACGAGACGGAGCTTACAGAGCTTGAAAATCAGAAATCCGTGCTAGACTCAAAAAAATCCGAGCAGGAGGTGTTGCAGGCGTCATACACGGACTTATATAATGCGAAGAACAATGAGCTGAGCAATCTGGAGTTACAGCAGAGCGACACGGAGTACAGAAAACAGCTTGCGCTCAAGGAGGTCGAGGAGCAGGAGCAGCGTGTTGAGGAAGCGAGAAAGCAGTACGCGGCGTGGCTCGAAGAGCAGGCAAGGCTCAATCAGGACGCTGATGCGGCGGTTGCGGCTAAGCTCGCGGAGATAAATGTTACGGGATTTACCTGGCCGGTTCCGGGATATAATAAGATTACATCGCAGTTTGGTATGAGAATGCACCCGATTCTGGGGTATGAGAAGCTTCACGACGGCACGGATATTTCGGGAGCGGGAATTAACGGCACGCCTATACTTGCAGCCTACAGTGGAACGGTCATACTTGCCCAGAGCTATTGGGGATATGGTAACTGCGTGAAGATAGACCACGGCGGAGGCGTCGTGACATTGTATGCACATGCGTCGGCGATACTTGTATCTGTGGGACAGCAGGTCAATGCGGGTGATACCATCGCACTTGTCGGAAGCACGGGCAATTCGACAGGCCCGCACCTTCATTTTTCACTTATTATTAAGGGTGAATTTGTAAATCCACTTGATTATGTGGTGGTTCCACGTTAATAAAATGCCGTAGGCGGCAGGCTTACGGCGGAAATGAGGATATCATATAAATGGAAAACATGAATGACACACACGAAACAAAGACGGAGAAAAAGAAAAATTCCGGGTTTTTGAAGGGCGTGGCTGTCGGAATGATGTCAGCGGTGCTTCTTATAGCGGTACTGGCGGGCTGCAGCGGCATTTCATCTCTTATTGGACCGGGATCTGACAAAAATAACAGCACTTCAGAAATTTCCTCCACCGGTGAGAATGATACAACGGATAATTCCTCAAAGAATGACGCTAAGTCGGACTCACAGACAGAGGAGACCACAAAGAAAGCGACCTACGGGAAGTACACACCGGTCAGCGAACAGTTAAGTGACGAGGTTATCGAGAAGATTGATACACTCATTCAGGTAATAGACTATTATTATCTCTATGATTACGACAAGGATGCCATGGTTGACGCAGTATATAAGGCGGTAATGGATTCGCTTGGAGACCCATATTCAGTGTACTATACTGAGGACGAGTACACGGCGTTCATGGAGAGCTCATCGGGTTCGTACTGTGGCATTGGAGTGGTTGTCCAGCAGAATATACAGACCGGAATAGTGACGGCTGTCAAGCCTTATGAGAACTGCCCGGGATACGAGGCAGGAATAAGGGCAGGAGACAGAATTATAGCGGTCAACGGAACGGATATAACCGGAATGGATTTAAACAGCGCCGTTGCACTTATAAGGGGTGAGGAGGGCACAAGCGTTACAATAACCTTTCAGCGCGACGAGGAAGAGTTCGACGTGGAGGTTACACGCCGCCAGATAGATGTGGAGACGGTTGCTTACAGAATGTTGGAGGACAATATCGGCTACATTCAGATTGATGAGTTTGACGAGGTTACGGCAAATCAGTTCTCAGACGCTCTCGATGCCCTGACGGAGCAGGGAATGGAGGCACTTGTTATAGATATCCGCAACAATCCGGGAGGACTTTTAAACATTGTGGTTGATATGCTTGACCAGATTCTTCCTGAGGGCGTGATTGTATCCGTGAAGGATAAGAACGGAACAGCCGAGGAGTGCACATCTGATGCCGAGACGAAGCTCAATGTTCCGCTCACGGTTCTTATCAATGAGAACAGTGCAAGTGCGTCGGAGATTTTTGCAGGTGCCGTAAAGGATTATGGTGTCGGCACGCTGGTTGGAATGACCACATTCGGAAAAGGAATTGTCCAGACCATCTTCTCGCTGAGGGACGGAACGGGCATCAAGCTTACTATAGAGGACTATTATCTTCCTAGCGGTAAGAGCATACACAAGGTCGGCGTTGACCCTGATGTAGAGATAGACCTTCCTGAGGATATCAAGATGTATACCAATATTCCTGAGGATCAGGACGTGCAGTTACAGAAGGCGATAGAGATTTTGAAGGAACAGTTGAAGAAAAATTAGTGGGGACATTATGAAGGTATTAAAATTTGGAATGAGGTATTGGAAAAAATATCTCCCGGCAGCAGTTGTATCGGAGCTTATCAGCTTTATGGTGCTGACCGCAGATTTGCTTATGCCGTTGTTTTCAGAGATGTTTATTGACTATTGTATAGGGGAGAGCGAGCCGGATACGAGTGGAATATTCGGCTTTCTCCTTACCGGAAAGTATGGACAGGTTCATACCTTCCGGCTTTTTGGTGTTTTGGCGGCATGTCTTATGGCACTGCTGATTGCGCGCTGTGTGCTGGTATACATAAGAAACATAATGCAGCAGAAACAGGGACTTGGGCTTGAGACTGACCTTAGAATGGCGACCTACGACAAGCTCATGCAGCTCGACTCCGAGACCATAACGGAATACAACACGGGTGAGCTGTTAAATATTCTCTCATCTGATACAATCATGTTCAAGGAAATGTTCTGTCATATGATACCTTATATCATAGACAGCGTTTTTGCCATAGCGGTTGCCGTGTATTTTCTGTGGAAGATAGATTTGGCGCTGCTGTGGATACCGGTTCTGTTAGCGCCTGTCTTTACGCTTGAGCTTATGCGTTTTAAGAGGCTTGCGAAGGAAAAATACACTGTGATAAGAAAGAACAATTCAAGCCTCAGCCTCAAGGTTCAGGAGAACATCGAGGCGGTGCGTTTAGTCCGCTCCTTCACCAACGAGGGTGTCGAGGAGAAACAGTTTGATGAGATAAACGACAGGTTAAAGGACTCCTACATAGACCAGATATGGCTCTCGACGAAGTTCGAGGTGGTGTTCGGAGTAATCAGACAGGCGGCATATATAGGAAGCATCGCGGTTGCGGCAGTGCTGGTAATCAAGGGACAGATTAAGGTCGGATACCTTGTGGCATGTACGAACTATGTGTTGAAGATAATGAGCTTTTTGACACAGATTAACAACTACATCTTCCAGATGCAGCAGCAGCTCGTATCCGGTGAAAAGATGATGAACTTTATCGAGAGACCGCTCGACATTGCGGGTGGTGCAGTAAGGGCGAAGGAGGCGGAGCCGGTCAATTTGAAGCTTGACCATGTATCACTTGAAATAGGAAATAACAGGGTTCTCGACGATATCTCGGTGGACATTCCTTGGGGAAAGAAGGTAGGTGTTGTCGGAGAGACCGGAAGCGGAAAGAGCATACTGCTCGAGTCGCTCTCGAGAATACATGATGTGTCCGCAGGGCAGATTACCCTGAACGGCATCAACATAAAGGACTACAATCTCGAGTCACTAAGAAGCAGGTTCTCCTATGTTTTTCAGGACGTATTTCTCTTCTCTGACACCATAGATGCGAATATATCCTACAGTGAGCCGGAGGCACGCCACGCAGAGGTCGTGAACGCCGCGCGCCATGCACAGGCTCACGGCTTCATAATGGAGCTTCCCGATGACTATTCGACGATTGTCGGTGAGAAGGGAATAGGAATATCGGGAGGTCAGAAGCAGAGAGTTGCCATCGCGAGGGCTTTGTTAAAGGGCGCTCCGGTGCTGATATTTGACGATTCCACAAGCGCACTCGATGTCCGTACCGAGAGACAGCTTATCGGGGAGATAAGGGAGTGCTACAAGGATAAGACGGTCATCATCTCGGCACACCGCCTGTCGAGCGTCGTGGACTGCGACGAGATACTCTACATGCAGGACGGAAAAATTATCGAAAGAGGTACCTTTGATGAGCTTATGAAGCTTGACGGACATTTTGCCAAGGTGTACCGCATTCAGGAGAATGCAAAGTTCAAGGAGGTAGGGTGATGGCTAAGCGAAACACATATTTTCAGGACGAACAGGTGGAAAAGAAGCCCGACATGGGGCAGTTTAAGAAGATATTCAGGTATGTGTATCCGTATAAGAGCATGTTGGTTATGAGCGGCGTGTTCATGGTACTCGCATCCCTTGTATCGATGATATCGCCGCTGCTTTTAAAGAGGATAATCAACAGCGTCGTGTACGATGAGGACTACCGCGAGCTCGCACTTGTGATAGCGGGAATGGCAGTGCTGGCTTTTCTTGAGATTATGCTCAATTTCTTTGAGCAGCGTCTTATGGGAAAGGCGGGGCATAATATAATTGCGGCTGTGAGACAGGAGGTATTCTACAAGCTTCAAAAGCTGCCGTTTGAATACTTTGACTCGAAGCCGGACGGCAAGATTGTGGTCAGAGTCACGGACTACATAAATGATTTAGCTAACTTCTTTACTTCACAGCTTGTTATGCTGTTTGTGTATATTATGAAGATAGTGCTGGTGCTGTTCTTTATGCTGGCAATCAGTCCGCAGCTTACACTCGTCGTGATAGCGGCGGTTGTGCCTATGATGGCATGTATTTTTGCGCTGAGAAAGTCCGTAAGAAAGCTTTTTCCGGCGCACAGGGCAAAGTATTCCAACAGAACCGCCTTCACAATCGAGTCGATTATGGGCGAGAAGGTCATAAAGAATTTCAACAGAGTTGAGCAGAGCAAGAAAACTTATAGGGATGTTCATATGCAGAGCGTTGATATGTGGATGAAGATTGTCAGAAGAAACGAACTCAACACACCGATAGTTATGCTGTTCTGGAATGCCGGAATGATAGCGCTCTATGGAATAGCGCTTCTTCTTATAAAGAACGGCAATGCCATGGTGAACGCAGGAACGGTTGTAGTGTTCACGAATTACATGAGTCTGTTTTCGGAACCGCTCACAAGAATTGCGGGAATAATTCAGTCGCTTGCACAGGTCAGCTCGAACCTGGAACAGGTATTTGACACGATTGATTATCCGGTGTCGATAGAGGACGGCAAGGATGCCGACGTGCTGGCACATGTGAAGGGCAGGGTGGATTTTGACCATGTGTACTTCGAGTATGAGGAGAATGCCCCCGTTCTTGAGGATTTTGACCTGCATGTGACTCCGGGGCAGACGATAGCGCTTGTGGGACCTACGGGTGCCGGAAAGACGACAGTCATAAATCTTCTCACAAGGTTCTATGATGTGGATAAGGGCAGTGTAAGAATTGACGGAAAAGATGTAAGGAGCGTTACGCTTCAATCCCTCAGAAAAGAGGTCGGGGTTCTCATGCAGGACCCGTTCATCTTCAAGGGAACGATAATGGACAATATCCGCTATGGCAGACCTTCGGCATCTGACGAGGAGTGCATCGCCGCTGCAAGGCTTTTGAAGATAGAGGACAGGATAAATGCGTTCACGGACGGCTTCTACCACAAGCTCGATGAGAGAGGGCAGGGACTTTCTGCGGGCGAGAAGCAGCTTATAAGCTTTGCGAGAATTATTTTAAAAAATCCATCGGTCATAATTCTTGACGAGGCGACCAGCTCCGTGGACACCGAGACGGAGGAACTTATACAGCAGGCTCTTTCCATCGTGCTGAGGGATAAGACGGCGTTCATCGTAGCACATCGTCTCTCGACGGTGCGCGATGCGGACAGGATACTCTACATTTCCGACAGGGGAATTGCGGAGAGCGGAACACATGAGGAGCTTATGAAAAAGAAGGGGCTGTATTACAGGCTCAATATTGGAAGATAGGTGAGGTTTTAGATGTTGGAATTGAGAAAGATAGGTGTGGAGAGCTTTGACGCGGTGTTTGACATTATGGAGAAAAGCTTTCCGGACGATGAGTACAGGGACTATGAGGGGCAGAGGGCGCTCTTTTCAAATCCTGAGTACAGCATATATGTTGTCGACGGCGAGGGTGGAGATATAAAGGCTTTTATAAGTGTGTGGGATTTCGGCGGTTTTGCTTATGTGGAGCATTTCGCGGTAAATCCAGAGTACAGGAACGGCGGCATAGGCGCGCAGGTGCTTGAAAGTCTGCATGAGCTTATGGGAAAGCAGATCTGCCTTGAGGTGGAGCTGCCGGAAAATGAGCTCGCGCGCAGGAGAATTGGCTTTTACACGAGAAACGGCTTCAATCTGAACGAATACGATTATATCCAGCCGCCGATGGCTGAGGGGAAAAATCCCGTTCCGCTGCTCATAATGACCTCGAAGGAGACGATAGACGAGGAGCGGTTTAAGTTCCTTAGAAGTGTTCTGTACGATAAAGTGTACAGATGTGCGTCAATCGAATAATAATGTGAAAGGGACGTGTTTCTGTGAGACAAGTCCTTTTCAAATGATAAGATTAAGTAAAAAACAGATGTTTATCAGATTTTGATTTCACTTGTAAAAGTACTGTTAATAGGTTATACTATGAATTGGGATAAGATTATGATAAAATTATGATAAAAATTCATAAGGAGGTTTGTATATGATACAAATTAGACCTGTTTCAGATTTAAGAAATAAGTTTACTGATGTGGAAAAAGCAGTTGCATGTGGTGAACCGGTATATCTGACAAAAAATGGTTATGGGGCAATGGTAGTACTTAGTCTGGAGGCATATTCAAGATTAACAGATGGTGTTGATGCGGCTCTTGATGCGGCTGATAAATATGCCGAGGAAGATGACAGAAGATATACGCATGATGAAGTTTTTGCTAATTTGAGAAGGAGGATAAATGGCTGATACTAAATATACACTGCGTTATCTGCCATTATTCTATGAAGATTTACAGGAGAAGATTGTATATATCGCAGAGAAACTGCATAATATTAAAGCTGCCAATGATTTAATAGATGAGGTTGAGCGGGCAATATTGGAGCGTCAGCCTGTAGCAGAGTCATTTGAGCCATATCATTCTTTTAAGGAACGACGCTATCCATATTATAGGATTTATGTAAAAAATTTTGTGGTCTATTATGTCGTGATAGATGATGATGGTGATGATAAGATTATGGAAATGAGAAGATTTTTATATGAAGGACAAGATGCAAAACATTTGATATAAATAATGAAGATGAGGTTTATAAGCAAACCACAACTGTAGCATTATTGATAAATAAATTTGATTGTTTAGGGGTGGATGCCTAGCGGCAGCTACCCTTTATTATACGTTTTAATATTAAATAATAGGAACAAATGTTCTAAATAAGATGGACAAAGTCTATTTTTTGTAGTAAAATCAAGCATGTGAGTGCATACTATGAAAATATTGACTTTGTCTTTTTTAGGAAATATTTTGCAAAAACCTTATTGCAGAGTATGCAAGAACAACAATTAGTTGGCTTATAGAAGTCAAGTTTACTATAAATTTCAGGAAGGAGAGGGCATTATGGAGTTTAAATTACATGCCCCATATCAGCCTACTGGCGACCAGCCGCACGCTATTGATGAGCTCGTGAAGGGCTTCAAGGAGGGCAATCAGTTCGAGACGCTTCTCGGAGTGACGGGTTCGGGTAAGACCTTTACTATGGCGAATGTCATCGCGGCACTCAATAAGCCTACGCTCATCATATCGCATAACAAGACGCTTGCGGGGCAGCTCTACGGGGAGATGAAGGAATTTTTTCCCGAGAATGCGGTTGAATATTTTGTGTCTTACTATGATTATTACCAGCCGGAGGCGTATGTGCCGTCGACGGACACCTATATTGAGAAGGACTCCTCGATAAATGATGAGATAGATAAGCTTCGACATTCGGCGACAGCGGCACTCTCCGAGCGCAAGGACGTCATAATAGTGGCGAGTGTCTCATGTATATATGGACTCGGAAGCCCCGTCGACTATGAGAATATGGTTGTGTCACTGCGACCGGGCATGGAGAAGGACAGGGACGAGATAATAAGCAAGCTCGTCGACAACCAGTACACGAGAAATGACATGGATTTCAAGCGAGGCTCGTTCAGGGTGAGGGGAGATGTCCTTGAGATATTTCCTGCGGCATCGACTGACAGGGCTGTGCGCGTGGAGTTTTTCGGAGATGAGATAGACAGGCTGACGGAGATAGATGTGCTGACGGGGGAGAAGAAGGCGGAGTTGTCGCACATCGCGATTTTTCCTGCATCGCACTATGTAGTGCCGCGTGAGAAGATGATACAGGCGGCGGCGAACATTAAGCAGGAGATGGAGGAGAGAGTAGCGTACTTTAAGAGCGAGGATAAGCTTCTTGAGGCACAGAGAATTAAGGAGAGAACCAGTTTCGACGTGGAGATGATGCTCGAGACCGGCTTCTGCTCGGGTATTGAGAACTATTCCAGGCATCTTGCCGGGCTTGCGCCGGGTACACCACCGTACACGCTTATAGATTATTTTCCTGAGGATTTTCTCATAATAGTAGATGAGTCGCATATCACCATACCGCAGATAAGGGGAATGTATGCGGGCGACAGGTCGCGTAAGACCACGCTTGTGGACTACGGTTTCCGTCTGCCGTCGGCACTCGACAACCGACCGCTGAATTTTGAGGAGTTTGAGGGAAAGATTGACCAGATGCTCTTCGTGTCAGCCACACCGTCGGACTACGAGTCGGAGCATGAGCTTATGAGAACGGAGCAGATTATAAGACCTACGGGACTTTTGGACCCTGAGATTACCGTGAAGCCGGTTGAGGGGCAGATTGATGACCTCATAGGCGAGGTGAATAAGGAGATTGGAAAGCATAACAAGGTACTTATCACCACGCTCACCAAGAGAATGGCGGAGGATCTGACCAACTACATGAAGGAAGCGGGAATAAGAGTGCGGTATCTTCATTCGGACATCGACACGCTCGAGCGAGCTGAGATAATAAGGGATATGAGACTTGACGTGTTTGACGTGCTTGTGGGAATTAACCTTTTGAGGGAGGGACTGGATATCCCGGAGATTACGCTTGTAGCCATTTTAGATGCGGACAAGGAGGGCTTCCTGCGCTCGGAGACCTCGCTTATACAGACGATAGGACGAGCTGCACGAAACGCTGACGGAAGGGTAATTATGTACGCAGATGTCATCACTGACTCGATGCGCCGCGCCATAGACGAGACCGAGAGACGTAGGGAAATTCAGAAGAAGTATAACGAGGAGCACGGAATTACACCGACCACCATCAAGAAGGCGGTTCGTGACCTCATCGCTATATCGAAGGCGGCATCGGAGCCTAAGGCTGACATGGAGAAGGATATCGAGTCCATGAGCCGCAAGGAGCTTGAAAAGCTGCTAAAGGAGCTTAGTAAACAGATGCACAAGGCAGCGGCGGAGCTGGATTTTGAGCGGGCGGCAGAGCTTCGTGATAGGATAATAGAGATTAAGAAGAGTATGCTGGAGGAATAGAACATGGCTTTGTATTCTAGAAATTATATTAAGATAAGAGGGGCGAGGGAACACAACCTCAAGGGGATAGATGTCGATATACCGCGCGATTCCTTCACAGTCCTCACGGGTGTGAGCGGTTCGGGTAAGTCGTCGCTCGCGTTCGATACGATATATGCGGAGGGGCAGAGAAGATACATGGAGTCGCTCTCCTCGTATGCGAGACAGTTCTTGGGGCAGATGGAGAAACCTGACGTGGACAGCATTGAGGGATTGTCGCCTGCAATTTCCATTGACCAGAAATCAACCAACCGCAACCCTCGTTCAACAGTGGGAACGGTCACTGAGATATACGATTATATGAGACTTCTCTATGCAAGAGTCGGTATCGTGCACTGTCCTAAGTGCGGCAGGGAGATTAAAAAGCAGTCCGTTGACCAGATTGTTGACCAGATTATGGGACTGCCTGAGCGCACAAAGTTTCAGGTGCTCGCACCTGTTGTCAGAGGGCGCAAGGGAGAGCATGTCAAGGTGCTCGAGAGTGCGAAGAAGAGCGGCTATGTGCGCGTGAGGGTTGACGGCATAATCTATGAGCTGTCCGAGGACATTAAGCTCGAGAAGAACAAGAAGCACAATATAGAGATAGTTGTCGACAGACTTTCGGTAAAGGAGGGTATGGAGAAGCGTCTCACCGAGTCGGTGGAGAATGCGCTTGCACTCGCGGACGGTCTTGTGATGATAGACATTATCGACGGCGAGATGCTCAATTTCAGCCAGAGTTTCGCCTGTCCTGACTGTGGCATAAGTGTCGAGGAGGTGGAGCCGAGAAGCTTCTCCTTCAACAATCCTTTCGGTGCCTGCCCGGAGTGCTTCGGTCTTGGCTACAAGATGGAGTTTGACATTGACTTGATTATTCCTGATAAGAATTTGAGCATAGATGAGGGCGCGATCACGGCTTTGGGCTGGCAGTCCTCCACGGAGGAGGGAAGCTTCACAAGAGCCATTTTAAAGGCGTTGGCGGAGGAGTACAATTTCAGTCTCAGCACGCCGTATAAGGACTATCCTGCCGAGATTAAGAATATTCTTGTCAACGGAACAGGCGGGCATACGGTCAAGGTGCATTACCGAGGACAGAGAGGTGTCGGCGTGTACGACATCGCGTTTGAAGGACTTATCCGCAACATGCAGAAGCGCTATAGGGAGACGGCATCGGACAGCATGAAGCAGGAGTATGAGACATTTATGAAAATTACGCCTTGCGAGGTATGTAAGGGTCAGCGTCTCAAGGCGACCTCGCTTGCGGTCACGGTCGGCGGCATCAATATTTTCCAGATGACGGACATGTCCATCGTTAAGCTCAAGGCATTTCTTGACAATCTCACACTCTCGCCGATGCAGCAGACCATAGGTGAGCAGATATTGAAGGAGATTAGGGCAAGGCTTGGCTTCCTAGTGAATGTCGGACTTGAATACCTCACGCTCTCGAGAGCGACGGGAACGCTGTCGGGCGGTGAGGCACAGCGTATAAGGCTTGCCACGCAGATTGGCTCCGGACTTGTCGGGGTGGCGTACATTCTCGATGAGCCGAGCATCGGACTTCACCAGAGGGACAACGACAAACTGCTCTCCGCGCTGATGAAGCTCAGAGATCTTGGAAACACGCTCATCGTTGTAGAGCATGACGAGGACACCATGCGCGCGGCGGACTATATTGTTGATATCGGTCCGGCAGCAGGAGAGCACGGCGGTGAGGTCATAGCGACAGGTAATGCCGAGGAGATTATGAAAAATGAGAACTCCATAACAGGCGCATACCTTAGCGGAAGAAGAAAGATACTTGTGCCTGAGGAGAGAAGGAAGCCTACAGGATATTTGACAATCAAGGGGGCGAGACAGAATAACCTTAAGAATATAGATGTGGATATTCCGCTTGGAATATTTACCTGCGTTACAGGTGTATCGGGATCAGGTAAGAGCAGCCTTGTAAATGAGATACTGTACAAGCGCCTTGCGAGGGATTTGAACAGGGCGAGAACCATTCCGGGTGAGCATGATGACATTATCGGAATAGATAAGCTGGACAAGGTTATAGCCATCGACCAGTCACCTATAGGCAGAACTCCGCGCTCTAACCCGGCGACCTACACGGGAGCATTTGACTTGATAAGGGATTTATTCGCATCGACCTCTGATGCGAAGGCGAGAGGCTATTCTAAAGGACGTTTCAGCTTCAATGTGAAGGGCGGACGCTGTGAGGCTTGTGGCGGCGACGGAATAATAAAGATAGAGATGCATTTCCTCCCTGACGTCTATGTGCCTTGCGAGGTATGCGGCGGCAAGCGCTACAACAGGGAGACACTCGAGGTCAAGTATAAGGGAAAGAGCATCTATGATGTGCTCAATATGACGGTCGAGGAGGCAGTCAAGTTCTTTGAGAATGTGCCGTCAATCAGAAGAAAGATTGAGACGATGAATGAGGTAGGCCTCTCCTATATAAGGCTTGGACAGCCTTCAACCGAGCTGTCGGGCGGTGAGGCGCAGAGAATTAAGCTCGCCACAGAGCTTAGCAGGCGCGGAACGGGAAAGACGATATACATTCTCGACGAGCCTACGACGGGACTTCACTTTGCCGACGTTCACAAGCTTGTCGATATCCTGAGGAGACTCTCAGACAGCGGCAACACCGTGGTTGTAATAGAGCACAACCTCGATGTCATCAAGACAGCCGATTACCTCATAGATATCGGACCGGAGGGCGGCGAAGGCGGCGGAACCGTGATAGCGAAGGGAACGCCGGAGGAGGTTGCAAAGAACAAGAAGTCGTATACGGGGCAGTTCGTGAAGAAGTACCTTAATTGATAGTGCGGGTGTCAAAACAGGCGGAATTGCTGCGAAAGTATAGGTGGGGGGATATGGGGCATATCGACTCCGTTGTGCTAAGCAAGGTGTTCTAAGAACTCTGGCATGCGTTTTGCTGTGGTCCGCCAACGATGCAAAGCAGACCTCCGTGTCTGCGTTGCATCTAATCCGGCGTCCATGCCGGATTTGGCTGGGTTGTGAGCAGAGTTCTAAGAACACCTAGGCTTCGCCCAAAATTCGCGAATGCCCCATATCCGCCGCCTATACTTATGTAGGTTTTGGAGCCTGTTTTGACACATCTACAGAACAGGAAAAACGAGAGGTTATGAACCTCTCGTTTTTCCGTCCGTTATTAATTGAGTAATGCCTACTCCAATATCTCCCCTTCGGTGGATATGGTGTACACATGCCATGGTATGAATTTTCCGCTTGCTTTGAGGGCGTTCTTCGCCGCGTGCTCTAATCCGCCGCAGCAAGGAACCTCCATGCGGACGATGGTTACGCTCTTGATATTGTTGTTGGCGATTATCTGCGTGAGCTTTTCAGTGTAGTCCACGTCGTCGAGCTTAGGGCAACCTATTACGGTGATGTGGTTCTTTATAAAACGCTTGTGGAAATTGCCGTAAGCGTAAGCGGTGCAGTCGGCGGCGATGAGAAGATTGGCACCGTCGAAGTATGGCGCGCATATCGGGACAAGCTTAATCTGCACAGGCCACTGCATAAGCTCGCTGGTGTTTACATTGAGATTGTCGGAATTGCTGCCATGTGAACTGTCTGCATCGTTGCCGGTACCGGAAGCTGTGTTTGAAACATGGTTATTCTGCGCGTGTGATATCACTCTTGAACGTGTGCCAGGGCAGCCATGGAAAACAGGAGCTTCCTTAGGAGCTTCCGCCTTTGCTTTTGCCTCCTTGGCAGCTTTTGCGGCGAGAACGGCAGCCTCATCGTAAGCCGGAGCCTCGCGCTGCTCGAAGTGGATTGCGTCGACAGGACATGCAGGGAGACAGTCGCCGAGACCATCGCAGTAGTGCTCACGCGTGAGCTTGGCTTTTCCGTCCACGATATCTATGGCACCCTCGTGGCAGGCTGTAGCACACAGTCCGCAGCCGATACATTTTTCTTCATCAATTTTAATTATCTGTCTTATCATAATTTTCTCCTTAAATTTTTTTAGAATAAAATAATTTTAACATGAGGGTCAAAAGGTATTTTCCCCTGATATTATAATTTTTTAACAAGTCTGTTTATTGCTTTTATGGGCACATCATAATATGATGTAGGTGTAAAGAAACTGATTGCGGTTGCATACGCATACATCAGCAATCTATGTATACGATATAATAATTTAATGCATAAATCGGTTGTTATTACAACAAAATATTATTATAATGATGCTGAGACAGAAAGTATGCTTACAAAATAAATATCCGTAGGCATCGTCTGGGGGTCAGAAACATTGCTGTGACATGGAGGGGGCAGGTTTGAAGGAAACAGAATATGTTGATGTGATTAAAAAACTGCCGTTGTTTTCCGGCTTGTCCGAAACAGAGCTTGTGACGATACTGCGGGAATGTGGAGCGCACAGGCAGCAGATACGGTCGGGACAGAACATCATAAGTCTTGGCAGTAAGGTGAGCGGGATAGGTGTCCTGCTGTCGGGAAATGCGCGGGTTGTGAAGGACGATTTCTGGGGAAATTCCACGATACTTGCACATCTTGGACAGGGCGACATATTCGGTGAGGCGTTTGCCTGCTCGGGCTGTGCGGCGACGGTTGACGTGTATGCGGACAGCGATGCCGCCGTTATGTGGCTTCCGTACACAAGGCTCATCGGAGCGGACGCGGGCGGCGTAATAAGCAGGAGGCTTGCCTATATGTTTGCTAAGAAGAATGTTTTTCTCACCAACAGAATTGAACATCTTTCACAGCGCTCGCTGAGGGAGAAGATTCTATCGTATCTAAAAGAGCAGGCTGTAGCGGCAGGAAGCAGCAGCTTCACGATAAGTCTTGACAGGGCGGGCATGGCAGATTACCTTGCGGCAGACAGAAGTGCGCTTTCGGCGATGCTCGGGAAGCTCAAAAAAGAAGGGATTATAGATTATCACAAGAATCATTTTGTTCTGATGGGGTTTGATGGCAACGGTGAGAGCATCGGTGGCAAAGATATTTTTTGAAAAAATAGATTTATGTACTTTGAGAATAGAGAAATGGAGACATATTTATGCGGATAGGTTTTGACTGTGCCAAGCTTGTCAAGGGTACAAGCAAGAGCATTGGAATATACAATATAACGAAGTCGGTCGTGACGAGGCTTGCAAAGCAGCTTCCGGGGGAACATGAGCTCGTTGTTATCGGAAATGAGAATAACAGGGAGGATTTTGACGTTGAGGGCGTGGAGTTTCATGCGGTCGACCTTGATATAAACAGTAAGAAGGCGATACTTCTGTGGGAGACGGTTAAGGTCAATTCTTATATTAGGAAGCTGAGGCTTGACGAGATAGTTTTTCCGAGAGGTTTTACGTCGCTGTTCTGCCCGGTGAAAGACGTCATTATTGTCCATGACCTCATACCGTTTTACTATGATAAGCATTTTCCTGGCGTGTTAAACCGTGTGCAGAATGCCTATGTCATGTTAAGAATGAAGAGCTCGATCAGGACGGCAGACAAGATTATAACCATATCGGAGTATTCAAAGCAGGATATTTTAAGGATTGTGCCGAAGGCGGAGAAAAAGACACATGTCATACTTCACGGCTTCGAGCAGCACAACAGGGAGACACAGGAGCTTTCGGATATCCCGGAGAATTATTTTTACGGAATAACCTCAAGGCTTCCGCATAAGAATGCCGTCGGGCTTGTAAAGGCGTACGCCGAGTATTATAAGATGACGGACAAGCCGTATGACCTTGAGATTGCCGGGCTGCCGGATTTGACTATGTTGGAAGATAAGTACGATATTGAACTGTCCGAGGAGGTGAAAAAACATATTCACTGCAACAAATTCATGGACGACAAGAGATTTTACTCACTCTTTGCACACTCGAAGGGACTTATCTTTCTATCACTGATAGAGGGGTTCGGGCTTCCGCCGCTTGAGGCGATGGAACTGGGGGTTCCGGTAATCTGCTCGAACGCAACTTCGCTTCCCGAGGTTGTAAGAGACGCAGGAATAATGGTGGATCCTGAGAAAACTAAAGAGGCTGCCGTTCAAATGAAGCGCCTTACAGAGCAGCCGCAGCTTGCACAGACGTTGATTTCCAAGGGCTATGATAATCTTAAGAATTTTAACTGGGAGGAGCGGGTTGAGCAGTATATAAAGGTGCTTACCGAAGATTAGAATACTTAACAGGCTGTTTATATGAGAATATTATACTAAGAGTATATTATACTCGGAGTATATTATACTTGGAGTATATTATACTCCTGCATATAGAAATAAGCTGACAGATTTCGCTGATATTTATTGGAGGTGTGCCGTATGATGACAGGGAATATTATGGATTATCTTGAGTGGTATGGAGATTTCGATTTTTCAGTGCTGCCTTTTAACGAGGTGGACAATCTTATACTTGCGGAGCTCAGCTATGCGAGCCTTGACGGCATAGTCCCGGAGCCGCAGCTTGGCAGGAAGCTTAGGACCATATCCGTGAAGGAGGCGGCGCAAAAGCTGGAGGAGAGCGGCAGAATGGAAAATAGCTGCAAGCTCGAGCGCAATGCCGGGCTTCTACTGTTTGAGATGGCTAAGGGAAAGCGCTTTTCGGATGCTGTGCTTGCGGGCTATGTGGACAAGCATGATTTTGAAAATCAGGAGCAGTTCTCAGCACTTCATGTCTATCTGTCTGACGGGACGCTTTTTGTCTCGTACTCCGGCACGGACGACACGATACTGGGCTGGAAGGAGGATCTCAACATGGCGTATCAGATGCCTGTCCCGTCGCAGGAGGAGGCGGTTGAGTACCTTGAAAAGACGGTGCCGCACGATGGCAGGCTGATAAGGATAGGAGGACATTCCAAGGGTGGAAATCTGGCAATCTATGCCGCGGTCATGTGTTATGACAGATTAAAGCGCAGAATAATAGAGATATACAACAACGATGGTCCAGGATTTCTCGAGTCCATGCTCGAGAAGAGGGCATACCTTGAAGTCAAGGACAGGATAAGGACCATTGTTCCCGAGACCTCGATTGTAGGAATGTTGTTGGAACACGGGGACAGCTACGAGGTGGTAAAGAGCACGGGAAAAGGCATTATGCAACACGACGGGCTTAGCTGGCAGGTATATAAGAATGGTTTCGTCAAGCTTGATGAGCGTTCAAAGGAGAGCCTTGTGATAGACAATACGATAAGCGCATGGGTTATGGGACTTAGCGATGACGAGAGGGCAGCGTTTGTGGACGCGGTGTATGATATGCTTACTAGGGCAGGGATCAACTACCTGTCGGATCTCGAACAGTACAAGCCCGCCAGGCTGAACGGCATGGTAAAGGAGATGTTTTCGCTGGAGCCGGAGAAGGCGAAAATTGTGAGGCGGATAATGAGGGCGCTCATAAGCGAGTATGGTAGAAATGTGGTTAAGGGGATCAGAGAGAACAAGCAGGCGGGAAAACAGCAGGAGCCGCTAAAATAAATATATTCAGGGAGGTATTTACAGGTGAAGAAAATAACTGTGTATGAGAATGAGGTTACGAAGGAACTGAAGGATTTGTTCGGTATCTTTTTTGAGGATATCAACCACGCCGCCGACGGCGGACTGTATGCAGAGCTCGTGCAGAACCGCTCGTTTGAATTCGACCCGATTGACAATAAGAATTATAACAGCCTGACCGCATGGGAGAAATCGGACTCTATTAAGTGGAGCGTCGAGAGCGCCAGTCCGCTGAATGAGGAAAATACACATTACCTCGTTGTAAGCACACAGGAGGGCGGCTATATAAGAAACCTCGGCTTCAACACGGGAATATATGTTGAGAAGGGAAAGCAGTATGACTTTTCGCTGTATGCGGCAATCGCGGAAGCTTTGTCGGCAACAGAAAACGCAGCAGGTAAAGAGGAAAGCTGCACAGTGCAAAATGCCGTGCTTAACATATCCGTCCGCGATGACAATGGAAATATATTCGCTGAGAGCGAAGTTATGGTGGACTCGGGTGACTGGAAGAAGTACGAGACTGTTATGACGGCATGTGGCACAACCACCGACGGCAGACTCTACATAACCTTTGCGGGCAGTGCACAGCTCAGGCTCGACATGGTTTCGCTCTTTCCGAGGGATACTTTTAAGGGCAGACACAACGGTCTGAGAAAGGATATCGCCGAGGCGCTCGCGGTGATGAAGCCGCGTTTCATGCGTTTTCCGGGCGGCTGTCTGACGCACGACGGAAGTCTTGACGACCACGCGCGCAATTCCATGTACAGATGGAAGAGGACACTCGGAGATGTTGAGAAGAGACCGACCTGGAGAAATAACTGGGGCTACAATCAGACGCTCGGGCTCGGATACTACGAGTATTTCTGCTTCTGCGAGGATATAGGTGCGAAGCCGCTTCCGGTTCTACCGGGAGGCTTTAACCCGCACAAGGGTGAGGGCGTTCCGATTGAGCAGCTCGGCGCATGGGTTGACGATGCGCTTGATCTTATTGAGTTTGCCAACGGTGACAAGAGTACGAAATGGGGAGCCGTAAGAGCGCAGCTCGGACATGAGGAGCCTTTCGGGCTTGAGTATATCGGAATAGGAAATGAGGAGATAGGAGAGGGTTTCTTTGAGAGATATCCTTATTTTCACAAGGCAATCCGCAGCAAGTATCCTGAAATCAAGATTATAAATACCGCCGGACCTTTTGCCGTCGGCGAAGGCTATGACGCAGGCTGGGCGAGCGCTAAGAAGTATGGCTCCGATTTTATAGATGAGCATTACTACAGCTCACCGGAGTGGTTCATGGCGAATATGCACCATTACGATGACTACGATGCAGCCGGGACGAAGGTATTTTTGGGTGAGTACGCCACCTGGGGAAATACCTACTACAATGCGCTCGTGGAGGCAGCTTACATGACGCATCTTGAGAAAGCGCCTGCCGTGGGACTTGCCTGCTATGCGCCGATGCTCGCAAACAAGGATTATGTAAACTGGAGACCTGACATGCTCTTCTACGACAATCATCAGGTCGTTAAGACGGCTGACTATCACGTTCAGAAGCTTTTCATGGAGCATCAGGGCGATTATGAGCTCAGAACCGCACTTGAGGGGCTCGACGAGGTAGTGCCTCTTATGGACGAAAAAAATATTGCAGGAAACATTACACTCATCGGTAACGATATCGCAGGAAAAGTGTGGGATATCAGCCTCACTGATATTGAGTCGGGCAAGCGCACACAGCTTGACGGATTTGATGTCACGACGGCTAATGAGAGCCATGATATCTGCGATATCGACAGTTCACATTACAGCATGGAGCTCAAGTTTGCGCGCTCCGAGGGAAGGAAGGGCTTCAAGCTCCTCTTCGGAAAGCGCGATGAGAAAAATTATATCATGTGGGAGTTCGGCGGTTGGGACAACTGGGACTGCAATATATCGAGTTTTAAGAACGCCAGAGCCTCGGCAATCTCACACAGGATATTCCATGTGACCGACGAGGAGTATACCTTGAGACTTGAGATAGAGGGAAGAAGGATAAGAACCTATGTGAACGGCGTGCTCTACAATGACACCGTTGACAGGCTTCCTGAGCTCGAGGAGCTCTATGTGGCAGCCTCTAAAGATACGCAGGGAAGAACGATTGTCAAGGCTGTGAACCTCACCGGGGAGGAGAGAACGGTCAGCGTGAAGGTAGACGGCGCACCGAAGAGCAAAGTGGCGGTATACAGGCTTTCCGACTGCGCGCTCACGGCGGAGAACACCTTCGAGCAGCCGGAACTGGTGGCACCTGTTAGTGAAGAATTTGCAGTGAATGGTAACGCGTGTGATTACAGCGTAAAACCACATTCGGTAAATATTCTTGTGTTTGAGTAATGATTGTTGTGCCGCCGTATGGCGTCGGAATGAAAGATTAATGTAGATTGAGGAAATGACAGATGGACATTGCGGTTATCGCCAGATGCATGATTAAGCTTTTTATAGTGCTGGTGCTGGGATTTGTGTTGTATAAGTTTGATATTTTGGACGAGAGGACGAGCAAGAAGCTCTCATCGCTTGTGGTGAAGGTGACGGCACCGCTGTGGATAATATCGACGGCGTTAAGCGCGTCCACACAGAACAGACTCGGGGTGCTGCTGCTGTTTGGCGCGGGAATATTGATGTATGTGGGCTTTATTCTTTTTGCAAAGCTTATAACATGGATGCTGCACATAAATCCTAAGGACAGACCCCTTTATGAGTGCATGCTGGTTTTCTCGAACAACTCGTTTATGGGATTTCCGGTACTGCAGTCGGTGCTTGGCGATGAGTCCGTGTTCTACTCGTCGATGCTGCATTTTTCTTTCAATATATTTATATATACTTACGCGGTGTACTGCTTTGAGAAGGCGGCAACAACGGGAGTGACAGACGCGGCTGCTTCAAAGGCAGGGCAGAGGCATAGTGGCACGGACAAGCCCGATGGTGGCAGAAACCGGAAGGAAAAAGTGAAAGAATTTGTGCATGCACTTGTCACACCGGGATTTATCCTGATATTGCTTGCACTTATAATATTTGTGACGGGAATAAGGGACGACGGGATAGTGTATGAGACCAGTTATATGATAGGAAATGTGACTTCTGTTCTGTCGATGCTGGTGCTCGGAGCGACATTTGCACAGTATCCGGTGAAGGAGTCACTGAGCGATATCAGAAGCTACGGCTTTGCGTTAATCAGGCTTCTTGTTATTCCTGTAGTCACGCTCTTTATTTGCAGACTTCTCAGGGTAAATGATTATTATACAGCTATCGCCACCATAACCAACGGAATGCCTGTGGCTTCGATGGTGGTTATGATGGCGAATGAGCACAACGCGGACACGAAGATCGTGACAAGGAATATAGTGGTTACGACAGCCATGTCACTTCTTACAATCCCGCTTGTTGTGGCTTTGTTACAGATTTTTTAAATATATCCCCCGTCGAGCACGATGACCTGCCCGGTGAGATAGCTGCTTCCCTCGCTTATCGAGAGGGCGAGGGCGGCGACCTCGTCAGGGCTTCCCATTCTTCCGGCGGGGATTTCTTCTATTATATTCTGTATCTCCTCCTCGCTGAAGCAGCGGTTCATCTCGGTGTCTATGACGCCGCAGGCGATGGCGTTCACATTTATGCCCGACGGGGCGAGTTCCTTGGCGAGAGCCTTAGTGAAGGCATTTATGCCGCCCTTTGTCGCGGAGTAGGCGACCTCGCAGGAGGCGCCGGATACTCCCCACACTGAGCTTATGTTTATTATTGAACCCGAGCCCCTTCTTATCATGTCGGGCATGGCGAGCTTGCAGCAGGAGAACACGGACGACAGATTGGTGTTTACAATATTGTTCCATTCTTCAATGCTCATATCCTGCAAAAGCCCGATGTGCGATATACCGGCATTGTTGACGAGCACATCGATAGCTCCAAAACGCTCAGAAGCTTGGGCAAAAAGTCTCTCGACCTCATCGTATTTTCCTACATCGCAGGTAACCGCAAGACAATCGGCCCCGAGTGACCGAATTTCATTGGCGGCACCTTCAAGTGTTTTCTGATTTCTTCCACATATCACGATGCTGTATCCCTTTTTCGCATATGCCGTTGCGATGGCGTGTCCGATTCCCCGTGATGCTCCCGTAACTAAGACAGTCTTATTCATACGTTTAACTCCGTTTCGTATTATCTTAAAAAACAAGCTTATTAAAGCTTAATATTATTTTACCATTTTAATTTTAAGGATAAACAGAAAAAATACAATCCCCTTATGATTTTATAAAAAATGTTTTAACTGGATAAATTTCCTCTTTTTTGATACAATACGTTTGTGTGTTTGTCAGGGATAAAAAAATGTCTTATATTTTGCTGACGAAATCTTAGATAAATAAGGAGCATTTAATATGTATGATTTAATTATAATCGGTGCCGGTCCTGCCGGAATGTCTGCCGCGGTGTATGCTGCGCGCGCTGACTTAAGTTTTATTGTCATAGAAGGAAGCATGATGCAGGGAGGTCAGATCCTTACCACATATGATGTCGATAACTATCTGGGGCTCCCGGGCATCGGAGGATTTGAGATGGGCATGAAGTTTGCTGAGCACGCAAAGAAGCTGGGCGTCAATTTTGTGACGGAGAATGTCGTGTCCATGGAGGCAGAGGGCGAGGTTAAGAAGGTTGTAACCGATAAGAACACTTATGAGACAAGGACAATAATCATCGCTACAGGTGCGGTACACAAAAAAGCGGGAATACCGGGGGAGGCTGAGTTTACAGGAAAGGGCGTTTCCTACTGCGCTACCTGCGACGGTGCATTCTTCAAGAATAAGGTGACGGCTGTCGTGGGCGGTGGCGATGTGGCTGTTGAGGATGCGCTCTACCTTGCCAGAATGTGCAGTAAGGTATACCTTATTCATCGCAGGGATGAGTTCCGCGCGGCAAAGAGCCTTGTGAATAAAGCGAAGGATACTCAGAATATAGAATTTATTCTGGACAGCACGGTGGAAAAGATAGACGGCGAGGCTAAGGTGTCGTCGATAGAGATAAAGAACAAAAAGACGGGTGAAACCGCACAGAAAGCGGTCGATGGCATATTCTTTGCGGTGGGAATGCAGCCGGTGACGGCGTTTGTGGATAAGGCGGTCAAGATGAATGAGGCCGGATATATCGAGGCAGGGGAGGACTGCTGTACGAATGTGGCAGGAGTATATGCGGCAGGCGATATCAGGACGAAAAATCTCAGGCAGATAATAACGGCAGCAGCGGACGGAGCGAATGCGGTTGCCTCTATGGAGAAATATTTAGGGTAGCTTTTTTGGTACAGATTAACATAAGATACATTAAATACTCTGTGTAAAACATATGCCATTTGTGCAAGGTGCACAAATTACATGAAAGGTGTGTGAAAGCTCTAAAAGAGTTATCCACAAAAAAATGAGTTATCCACGAATTTATCCACATTGAAATATGCCCGTTTTAAAGCGTTTTTGACTTATACACCAAGTTATCCACATTATCCACATTGAATTGTGTGGTGGATAAACACAATTTCATACATGATAACACGAAAAAATGTTTTGTGAAGTTCTAATAAATCGTATTTTTCGACAAAAAATTACAGTGAAAACACTTGACAATTAAATATCTAAGACTTCCCATACCTAAAATGGGCTTCGCACCTTGAAAATTCAATATTTCAGCTAACAAATTAGTGATTTATGCCGTTACGACCTGTGGATGGAGTGCATTGCGCAGATATTCCGGCAGTCTTGCCTCAAAATCAGCTGTAAAAGCAGTCAGCTGTTTGTCACTCAGTTTTAAGATTTCCTGAAGGCTTGCCATTAAGGCATCCATCAGAATACTAAGTGATCTGCTGAAAGTAATGTCTGCCATTTCATCAGCGAGGAAGAAGAACAGTTCACCAAGAGTTCTCTGATCTTCATTTTGACGTTGCTCCATTGCAAGTAACATATATCTGGTAAACACAATGGCCACATGGGCTGTCAATGCATCATAAGATAAACTATGGCATTCTCCAATCAAGTTCAGCATAGATTTGCAGGTTTTGAAGAAAACCTCGATCTGCCAGCGCTTTCCATAAATACGGATGATCTCTTCTTCGGAAAGAGTCGTATCCGTACAGATAAAAGCAAGCCAGTCCTTTCGGTTCGATTTGTTCCTTACGCATACGATTTTTGCCGGAATTGGATTTTCTTTTCCTACCATAACATCAACAGAAAGCAAATATTTTGATCTACCACGACGCTTTTTGTTCTTGGAATAGATTTCTTTGATATTCAGCTGTTCATCACAGTAGGAATATTTGATCCGGCTGCTTTTCTTGATCATAGCAATTACATCCATACCTTTGGAATGGATGGCTGTGACCTGTGCTGGATTGGAAAACCAGGAATCAAACAGGACATAGTCCGCATTCAGTCCTGCACGGAGGGCAGTATCCAACAGTACCAGCATTGCTTCAGGTGCTTTTGTCTGAGCAAGCTTACGTCTTTTCCCTGCAAGGGTTCTGCTATCAAAATCCTTTACCGGGCCGATGATGTTTGTATCCTTTGTAGAAGCCAACAGACAGCTGTTTACAGGGATCAATGTATTTCCATCACTCCAGCTTAAAGTAAGCATCCGGAACCCCTTTTTGAAATGCATGTCCGTGTGGTCAAAAACTTTCGATCCCAGTTCTGTTTTCTTACAGCTGGTACGGTTGAAAAGACTGTCATCAATGATGAAGACATTTTTTCTTTCCTGATTTGTCAGATTGCAAATGTCATTGTTGATGATATCGGCTGCAAGAAGAGATGTAAAAACGGAGCCAGTTTGTTTTTGCAGAATTAAGGAAACGGTAAAAAGTGTTCTTAGAAAACGCTTCTTTAAAAGACCCCGTCCGTTGCTGCATATACATACTTCTTCCGACAAAAATGTTGCTGAGTTTGTAAC
>CAMEEX010000004.1 GCA_945915235.1 uncultured Clostridia bacterium
CGGAATTTGTAGGAGGAAATTTTTAATGAATATTACAGTTTATCTTGGTGCAAATGAAGGAAACGACCCGTGTTTACGAAAAGCAGTTGATGAATTGGGGACATGGATTGGAAACAGTGGAAACGCACTTGTTTACGGTGGTTCTAAAAGTGGTTTAATGGGAGCATTGGCAGACAGTGTGTTGGAGGCAGGCGGTAATGTTACGGGTGTTGAGCCGAATTTTTTTATTGAAAATGAGTTTCAACATGATGGACTGACAAAACTGATTGTGACTAAGGATATGTCTGAGAGAAAAAACAAAATGATTGAGTTAGGAGAAGCCTTTATTGCCTTCCCCGGCGGCACGGGAACACTGGAGGAAATTGCAGAGGTAATGTCGAAGGTGTCTTTGAAACATCTGGATGCACCTTGCATTCTCTACAACCTGAACGGTTACTACGATGATTTGAAAGCACTTCTAAATCATATGATTGAAAAAGGACTATCTTCCAACGAGCGACAGGAGGGAATCTATTTTGTTGAAAATCTGGATGATATAAAGCGAATCTTGAGACTGGCATAACTTTATGTTTGCACAGTAAAATGGTGTTGCATTAGCGAAGGACAGAGCACGACAAATTCAAGTTTGTAGAGGAGTAGAGCAGGCTTGACCATCCTAATTTAAGTAGGCTTTTGCTTGAAAATAGACAATATCGGTTCGGTTGCAAGCAGAAAAACAACACCTGCCAAAAGAAGTCCAAAGAAGCGAGATAAATATTTTTATACTATTATTAAAAAGGGAAAGAAACATGTCAACAGGAATAATGATTATTGGTCCGTCCGGAAGCGGAAAGACAACGCTGGGGAAAGCTGTTGCTGCGAAATTGGGATATCCATATTTTGATGTGGACGATTACATATGGAAACAGAATACAGTTGAACCATATACACAAATGTATACAAGGGAAGAAAAGATAAGTAGATTAAGCCATGATATTGAACCTTATGAACATTTTGTAATGGCAGGTTCAATGAGTTCTTTTCACTACGCATTTGATGACAAATAAAAAAGTGATTTAGATAATTCCTTGATTGGATTAATTCTGTGTAAAGATAAAAATAAAATAGTGGCGGAATATGCACTTAAGGATATGACAAAGCCAATAGGTGTTTCAGAGTACAAATTGATGGATGTCTTACCGGAAGAACTACAAAAAATGTTACCATCAGTTGAGAATATTGAAACAAGGGTATAAAAAAATATGATTGCGAATAGTTGTGCATGTGTGCATGCACAATTTGGAAGGTTAAATAAATTGAATATTAAAATTCATTGCTGGAGGAAAAAACTATGCATTTTACATATTGTCCGTATTGTGGAAGTAAACTCATCAGCAAAGAGATTGGCGATGAGGGGAATATTCCGTTTTGCGATAGCTGTAATGTACCTTTATGTGATAGAAAATGAATAGGTGCGGATTGTGAATTTATTGGCATTTGGCTGGATGTAGGGAGGAAAATGTTATGAAGCATGAAAACTTTAACATGAAGGAGCATGGCTTTGTGGGGCATTTAGCGGAGCCGGATGAGGAAAGTGAGAAGGCTGTTATTGTGATAATGGGCGGTGAACAGAGCCTGCTTCCCGGAATTAAATTCGCCGAGCGGTTTGCAGATTACGGAATCACAGGGCTGGCTGTTTCACTGTTCGGGGCGGAGGGACTGCCGGAGGGAATCAACGAAGTGCCGTTGGATATGTTCGTCCCTGCGGTTCTGGTGGCGCAGTATATCGGAGGAATGGAGAATCTCATTATGGTTTCGCCAACACATGTGCCGTTCGAGGGGACTATGCCGGACAAAAAGACCATGACCGGCAAGAGCATTGTGACCTTTCATGGTGAGGAGATTCCGTTTGTACATACTGATTTCGCAAGCGTAAAGCTGTCTAAATACTACAAGCACCCGGACGTCAGCCACCGCGTCACCGGAATGTGGATTGCCTATTACAATACCTATCAGGACAAGGCTGCCGAGAGGGCGGCGTGGCTTCATTTGGAAAAAAGCAATGCGCGGATTCTATTGATAGCAGGGGCTGCGGATGAGGCGTGGCCGGCAGAATACTCAGTCAATGCTTTAAAGAAATATCTGGATGACTTGTCCTACGAAAAAGATGTGAAGGTGATTGTCTACCCGCACGGAAGTCATCTTAATGGTCTTATGCCTAACAGACAGAGGGAAAAGAGGCTGTACAGGATGCTTCTGTTGACCGGGCTTATGTATAAGACATTTGGAAAATGCCGGAAAGAAAAGTATTTTGATAACACGGAGAGGGAAGTCATAGACTGGATAGTTAATAGCTGAATAAAGAATAAAATAAATATGATGTTTTAGCAAATAAAAACTTTCATGTTGCACTATAAAAGAGTATAATAGCATTAAAAATACAGGAGGATTAGGTATGATTTGTTTTGGAGTTGATATTGGTGGGACTACAGTCAAGCTAGGCATGTTTAATGAGGCGGGGGAGCTTCTTGAAAAGTGGGAGATTCCCACAAGAAAGGAGAATGCAGGCGCTAATATAGTATTTGATATCTGCACATCCATGGACAAGCACCTTGCCGATGCGGGATATAAGGTAGATGATGTCAAGGGCGTGGGAGTAGGCGTTCCGGGTCCTGTTATGAAGGACGGAACAGTTAACGGCTGTGTAAATCTTGGCTGGGGAGTGTTTAATATTGAAAGAGCATTTTCAGACAGCTTTCATGGCGTTCCTTGTAAGGCAGGAAATGACGCGAATGTCGCTGCGCTTGGCGAATATTTCAAGGGTGGCGGAAGAGGTTATTCCGACATGCTTATGGTTACACTTGGCACAGGCGTTGGCGGTGGTGTCATTCTTGACGGAAAGATTGTTGCCGGGGCAGCAGGCGGCGCAGGTGAGATTGGACACATGCCGGTAGCACCGGGAAATACAGAGGTCTGCAACTGCGGCAAGAATGATTGTCTTGAGCTTGTGGCAAGCGCGACAGGAATTGTTCGTGAGGCTAAGAAGGCTATGAAGAATACGGACATTCCTACACCTCTTCGCGATATGACTGATATCACAGCAAAGGATGTAATTGACCTTGCAAAGACAGGTGATAAGCTTGCACTCTCAGTTATGGACATTATGGGTGACGCACTTGCAAGAGCAATCGCCAACGTAGCATGCACAATCAATATGGAAGCTGTTGTAATCGGCGGTGGGGTGAGCAAGGCGGGAGCGTTCCTTCTTGATTTCATTGAGGAGAAGTTTAAGAAGGTTGTGTTCAGACCATGCGGCAATGTGAAGTTCATCATGGCGGAGCTGGGAAATGATGGCGGAATATATGGTGCGGCGGCGCTTATTCTTGGGTAACAAAAAGAGGTATGATTATACATTAGGGTACTTGGTGATGCAAGTACTCTTTTAAAGTTAGGACAAGTTGGAAATAAATAAATGAGCTAAAAATATGTTTTGGCAATGAGAGGATATTTTAATGATATTACTTCATATAAATGACAATATAAAAAGACAGCAGATATTAAGCCTATGTCACAGACTCAACCATCAGGTGAAATTATTTGATGAAAATGACGTGGAGGCAACGGTGGGTGAACTTACCGGGATAAAGAAATCCAAAGACAAAGAGCAGGCGAATGACATAAATAGTGGTAGTTCAATTGACCGGCAAAACAAAGCGGACGTGAATAATCACGGCAGGGGAGGGACATTTCTCAGCCGTAGCAAGGAAGGACATTTGCCGGACTGTATCATTTTTTCGGATATATCCAATCTGGAGATGGATATATTTCTTGCAGAATATAAGAAGCGTGGAATTGAGCCAACTCCAATGAAGGCGACTGTCACAGTCTACAATATTGACTGGAGCATAGATAAGCTTATTGAAGAGCTTAAAAGGGAGCAGATAGCGATAATTATGCGCGGAAGGTGATAAGGCGGAGACAATGCCGGCGGTATGTATGGATATCCAATATTATTTTATTACAAGAAATTTATATAAAAGAATGCCATCAATAGTATTATTTATATTTTTTCTGCCCCTCATTTTAATGTGCAATGGCTGTTCTGCCGATAGTCAGGCATCGGTGAGTTTCTACGCCATGGACACGATTATGCAGATTACCTGCTATGGAAAGGACGCACAGGCGGCGGCAAGTGCGGCGCAGGCTGAGATAATGCGGCTTGATGAGCTTCTCTCCATAGGAAATGGAAACAGTGAGGTTAGCCTTATAAATAAAAACGGAGGCGGAATATTGAGCGCGGATGTGTCAGCGCTTGCGGAGTACGCACTTTTGCTGTACCGCATGACAGATGGAGCTTATGATATGACCATTCTGCCTGTTATGGAGCTGTGGGGATTTACCTCCGGAGATTATTCGGTTCCGGATGATGAGTCATTGAAAAATACGCTGAGATTGTGTGACAGTGGTATGGTTACATATATGCGGGTATCAGATAATACAACTACAGATAAATATATGCTTGAACTTTCAGATGACCAGGGCATAGATTTTGGTGGACTTGCGAAGGGGTATGCTTCGGACAGGCTGGTTGATATTTTTGACGGATGCAATATAAAATCAGCATATTTTTCACTTGGCGGAAATGTGTACTGCTACCACAGGAAAACAGATGGAAGCGACTGGAATATAGCAATCGAAAACCCGTTGGGGACGGCAGATTATCTTGGTGCAGTCCGCGTTCACGATAAGGCGGTTGTGACATCAGGCGGCTACGAGCGCTATTTTGAGCAGGACGGAAAAAGGTATCACCACATTATTGACCCGGCTACAGGGTATCCGGCAGAGAGTGGTCTTATATCGGTAACGGTTGTGAGCGGGGATGGGATACTTGCGGATGGGTTATCGACAGCGTGCTTTGTCATGGGACTTGATGAAAGCATAGGACTCTGGAGAGCCTATGGAGCCGGTGGAACATTCGAGGGAAGGATGATTGCACCGTTCGACCTGATTATGATGGCGGATGATGGTGATGTCTATGTGACACAGGGGATTGTACAAAATTTCAGTTCGGGGTATGATGTTCATATAGTTGAGAAGGAGGATAAAAAATGAGTTGTCTTGGGTATGATAACAAAAAGACTGAACAATCAAGGCTGTCTCTGCCTGTACTCTCTGGGTGTCATCCTATATTTTTTCTTGAACATCCTGTTAAAATATGACAGATTTTCAAACCCACATTCTGCCGCAATGTCAAGCACAGCTTTGTGGGTTTCTATAAGCTCCTTTGAGGCGAGGGTCAGGCGGTAGTCGTTTAGGTATGCCGTGAAAGGCATTCCCATGGTCTGCTTAAAGAAGCGCATGAAATGTGATGATGAGAAACAGCACAGCGCGGCCATCTCATCAATGGTTATTGTGTCCGCGAAGTTCTTCTCCACATGGCGAAGAACCGCCTTCAATTTTTCGATATTGTCATTGGACTTAGCTGCGGCGGCGGGCTTGCAGTCTGAGAAGAGGGCTGAGAAAAAGCAGAAAAGGTAGCCCTTTACGGCAATCTCATATGCCGGCAGGCGGTCGCGGCAGCAGTCATCCGCCATGTCCAGAAAGTGCGCGGCATCGGCGTATTTCTTGCAGGTGTCGGGCGAGATGAGGTCAGGAAAATCAAGTTCACCGTTGGAAAGCGGTGTAAAGTATTCGCTGTACATCCGCTCAGGAAGCCTTGATGAGAGAAATTCCATGTCAAATATAATGTTCTCATATTCCATCCGCACATTTGGAAAGCTTCTGATAGAGTGAAGCCGCCCCGGCAGTATGAACACGATATCTCCCGCGTTTACTGTTATGTCGTGCAGGTCGACGCTGACAATCCCGCGCCCTTTTTTAATATAGATGATTTCGGCGTCGTCGTGCCAGTGTACAGCCACGCTCTCGAAATCCAGAGGAATTGTGCAGAGATAGGTGTTGTACGGAAAGCCCGCACTCGTGTGTGATTTATTCTCGTGGAAATTTTCATAATTACCGCCGTTCATGGAAGTCCTCCCCGTATTGAATGATAGAATTGTACCACTTTATGCCATTATAATGCAAGAATTATACATGAAAATAAGATTATAATGCAAGCATAACATATAAAAAGAACATTTTAGGCATGACAATATAATAACGCTGAATTTACCGACATTTTCGTTAATAATGTTAATAATAGTGAGTGGTTTATCAGCATCACAATTTTTGGGGCGGCAGCCCGGAAAGGTTTGGTTATCATGGTTAAGGAAGCAGTTGAAAAGCAGTATGGAAAGACAATCGCGGAGTGCACGGACAGAGAGATTTATGAGGCGCTTCTCACAAGCGTGAACGAGCTTGCGGCGCAGAAGGAGAGCAACGAGGGAAAGAGAAAGCTCTACTATATCTCGGCGGAGTTCCTCATCGGTAAGCTTTTATCCAACAATCTTATAAATCTCGGAAAATATGATGAGGTTAAGGCAGAGCTTGAGGAGGCAGGAAGAAGCCTTGGCGAGATTGAGGAAATTGAGCCGGAGCCATCACTTGGAAACGGCGGACTCGGCAGACTGGCTGCATGTTTCCTTGACTCCATAGCAAGCCTTGGTCTTAACGGAGACGGAGTTGGTCTCAATTATCACTTCGGACTCTTTAAGCAGGAATTTAAGAATAATTTACAGTATGAGACAAAGAACCCTTGGATTGACAAGAAGAGCTGGTTGAACAAGACAGATGTTTCCTACAAGGTTAAGTTCGGTGATATGGAAGTCACATCGAGAATGTACGATATCCTTGTGACGGGCTACAACAACCGCACCAACAAGCTTCATCTTTTTGATATCGAGACGATTGACGAGAGCATCGTAAAAGAGGGCATCGATTTTGACAAGGAGGAGATTAAGAAAAATCTCACACTGTTCCTTTATCCTGATGACTCGGACGAGGCGGGCAGACTTCTTCGTGTATATCAGCAGTATTTCATGGTAAGCAACGCTGCACAGCTCATCTTGAAGGAAGCTAAGGAGAGGGGCTGCAAGCTCACCGATTTACATGAGTATGTGGCTGTTCAGATTAACGATACGCATCCATCAATGGTTATCCCAGAGCTCATAAGACTTCTCACGGCAGAGGGAATGACGATGGACGCTGCAATCGAGGAGGTAACCAAGACCTGCGCCTACACGAACCACACGATACTCGCCGAGGCACTTGAAAAGTGGCCTATCGCATACCTTGAGAAGGCTGTTCCACAGCTTATGCCTATCATAAAGGAGTTAGACAAGAGGGTCCGCGCTAAGTTCGACGATGAGAGTGTTTACATCATCGACAAGGACGACAGAGTGCACATGGCTCACATGGATATCCATTACGGCTACAGCGTAAACGGTGTCGCATATCTCCACACCGAGATTTTGAAGGATTCAGAGCTCAACAACTTCTACAAGATTTATCCTGAGAAGTTCAACAATAAGACAAACGGAATTACCTTCAGAAGATGGCTTTTACACTGCAATGCTCCGCTTGCCGATTTTATCACAAGCCTTATCGGTGACGGCTACAAGACGGACGCAACAGAGCTTAAAAAGCTTGAGAAGTTCGTCGATGATGAGAAGGTGTTAAACGAGCTCTTAGAGATTAAGAAGGACGCCAAGATTGAGCTCTCCAACTATCTGTCCGAGACACAGGGCATTGAGCTTGACGAGAACTCCATCTACGATATACAGATAAAGAGACTTCACGAGTACAAGAGACAGCAGATGAATGTGCTCTATGTAATCCACAAGTACCTTGAGATAAAGGACGGCAAGAAGCCGGTAAGACCGATCACTGTTATTTTCGGAGCGAAGGCTGCACCTGCCTATGTTATCGCAAAGGATATCATTCATCTTATCCTCTGCATGCAGGAGCTCATTAACAATGACCCGGAGGTAAGCCCATATCTCAAGGTGGTTATGGTAAAGAACTACAATGTCACAAAGGCTGAGAAGCTTATTCCGGCATGCGACATCTCCGAGCAGATTTCACTTGCTTCCAAGGAGGCATCGGGCACGGGCAACATGAAGTTCATGTTAAACGGTGCGGTAACTCTCGGAACCTTGGACGGTGCAAACGTCGAGATAAGCCAGTTTGCAGGCGAGGAGAACGAGTACATCTTCGGAAAGACGGCAGATGTTGTCATCGAGCACTATGCGAAGGCAGACTATGTTTCAATGGATTATTACGAGAAGAGTGATATCATAAAAGATGCGGTTGACTTCATCGTGAGCGATGAGCTCCTTGCAATCGGAAACGAGGAAAATCTTGACCGTCTCTACAATGAGCTTCTCAACAAGGACTGGTTTATGACACTCTTGGACCTTGAGGAGTACATCAAGGTGAAGGATAAGGCTTTCGCAGATTACGAGGACAGAATGGGTTGGGCTAAGAAAATGCTCCACAACATCGCAAACGCGGGCTTCTTCTCATCGGACAGAACAATCGCCGAGTACAACAAGGACATCTGGAAGTTAAGTTAATATTGAACCAAGATATAAAAGCAAGCCATCAAGCTTGCTTTTATACTTTGGCGATACTTTAAAATCAATGCAATTCCATGAAAAATACGGGACGAAACGGAGAGTAAACATGACAAAATGTGATATTAGGGACATCAAGGCTTCAGTGATAGACGAAGTTACACGGAGCCGCGCAGAACACGCTGTGTTTGATTTATACGGAACCTTGGTCGACATACATACGGACGAGGAGCAGAAGAATTTCTGGAAAAAGCTTGCCAAGTTTTTGAGAAAACATGGAATACACTATGAGTATAAGGAGTTAAAAAAGGAGTACGCGCGCCTGTGTGAAAAGTACAGCAGGCTGCTGCGGGAGAAATATCCCGATAACAATATTGAGATTGATATATCAGATGTGTTCTATGAACTGTGCTCGAGGAAAAACGGCAGCGTGACAAGGGAGTTTAGCGATGCCTTCGGATATATTTTCAGAACCGAGTCGAGAGAGTATGTGCGCGTGTACGAAGGTGTGTATGAGATGATGGATGAGCTTCATGCGATGGGAACCAAGGTGTGGCTTTTATCAAACGCCCAGTCGATATTTACAGTGCCGGAGCTTGAAAGTCTCGACCTTGTGCGGTATTTTGACGGCATAGCCATATCATCGGACGCGGGCTTTAAGAAGCCTGATGCAGCCTTCGCAAACTACCTTTTTGAGAAATATCACGATGCAGGAATTACACCAAGCGAGTGTCTCATGGTCGGAAACGAGTATCGCTCCGACGGCAGGGTTGCACAGAACGCGGGAATGAACTTCCTGTATGTAGTGAGCAACCTGACTCCCGCCGAAGAAAAAATAACCCCAACACTGTAAGCTCGTTTTGATGCGTCAAGCCCGTCGCAGGATTATTTCTCCTCAATCTCCTGTGCATACTCGTCAAATATGAAGTCGAGCACAGGTGCCATTCCCACGAACTCGCAGCCGTAGAGATAGTGCGTTCCCTCGCCCTCCATGAGCTGGCTGCGTACAATCTTCACGACGCAGTAGAGCTTGTCGGTCTGATGGCCGAGCTGGAGGTCGGCGTTGAAGTAATAGCCTATCGGAAGAAAATCGTCGGATATGAAGCCTATGCCGCCCTTTGACACATCGGTGATGGTTATAGGGGAATTGATTTCGATGGAATCGTTGTCCTGCTTAAAAAGTGATGAGATGTGAAGCTCAAGCTTGGCATCCATTCTCGGAGCTCTTCTTTTTTCTAACATATATACCCTCCATAGTTAATTTTCTAAAATTATGAAGTTCAAAGCCCTGCCGTGCCGACACGGCGGGACTTTTGAACTTCTGACCATGGCACCATTATAATGCAAATCCGATAAAAAATGAAGAAAAATCTAAGTTGATTTCTGAAAGTCTATGCTATATACTAAAAAACGTATATCAGGCAGGTTCGTGAAAGCGGACTTAAAAGTCTGCACAAGTCAAGAGGATATTCGCAATCCGCTTTGCTTAAATAAGTTCCTGTCCACACATATTGCCTAAATGGGCGGAAAAGAGGATAAAGATGGAAGAATTCAAGTTATTGTACGAAGGAAAAGTCAGAGAGGTATATGATATCGGCGAGAACCTTGTCATTGCGGCAACAGACAGAATTTCAGCTTTTGACCACATTTTAAAGAACAAGATCACTGCTAAGGGTGCCATCCTGACACAGATGTCCAAGTTCTGGTTTGACTACACAAAAGATGTTGTACCTAATCATATGATTTCGGTTGACACTGCTGACATGCCTGAGTTTTTCCATGATGAGCGTTTTAATAAGAGAGCGATGATGTGCAAGAAGCTCACTATGCTCCCTATCGAGTGCATCGTGAGAGGCTATATAACCGGAAGCGGCTGGGAGAGCTACAAGAAGAACGGAACCGTATGCGGAATTAAGCTCCCTGAGGGACTTAAGGAGTCAGAAAAGCTCCCTGAGCCAATCTACACACCTAGCACCAAGGCAGAGATAGGCGACCATGATGAGAACATCTCCTTCGAGAGAAGCATAGAGGTACTTGAGAAGAAGTTCCCGGGAAAGGGCCTTGAGTACGCAACCAAGATTAAGGACTGTACGATCGCTCTTTACAAGAAGTGTGCAGAGTATGCACTCAGCAAGGGAATTATCATTGCAGATACCAAGTTCGAGTTCGGTCTTGACGAGAACGGCAACGTGGTATTAGGTGATGAGATGCTTACACCTGACAGCTCACGCTTCTGGCCGCTTGAGGGCTATGAGGCAGGCAAGGGACAGCCTTCATTCGACAAGCAGTATGTAAGAGACTGGTTAAAGGCAAATCCTGACAGTGATTACCTTCTTCCTGAGGAGGTAGTTACAAAGACTGTTGACAAGTATAAGGAGGCTTATTTACTTCTCACAGGCAAGGAATTTACACTTTAATCTTTATTAACTTAATAATGCGGAGCGAATATGGGACAGAAAATGAATAATATTTCGGACAGCTATTATGATGAGGATGGGGTTCACGAGGAGTGCGGAGTCTTTGGAGTATATGATATAGATGGCGGGGATGTAGCATCGACCATATACTATGGACTGTTTGCACTTCAGCACAGAGGACAGGAGAGCTGCGGTATTGCGGTCAGCGACACCAACGGACCTAAGGGCAAGGTGCTCTCACACAAGGATATGGGACTTGTCAACGAGGTGTTCACACCTGAGGATTTGGAGAAGCTCAAGGGTAACATCGGAGTTGGACATGTGCGCTATTCCACGGCGGGCAGCTCGACAAGAGAGAATGCACAGCCGCTCGTGCTCAACTATGTAAAGGGAACACTTGCGATGGCGCACAACGGAAATCTTATCAATGCTGTTGACCTGAGGGAGGAGCTTTCCTACACGGGAGCAATTTTCCAGACAACGATTGACTCGGAGGTCATCGCTTATCATATTGCGAGGGAGCGTCTCAACACGACGAGTGTTGAGAAGGCTGTTGCGAGCGCCATGAAGAAGATAGTGGGAGCTTACTCTCTTATTGTTCTGAGTCCGCGAAAGATGATCGGAGCGAGAGATCCGTTCGGATTTAAGCCGCTGTGTATAGGAAAACGTGACAACACATATGTCATGTCGTCGGAGACCTGTGCACTTGACGCCGTAGGAGCGGAATTTGTCAGGGACGTCCTTCCGGGCGAGATAGTGACGATAACTGCTGACGGACGTATCGAGTCTGACACATCGATGTGTCAGAAGGAACATAGGAAGTGTATTTTCGAGTACATATATTTTGCGAGACCGGACAGCCGTATTGACGGCGTTAGCGTATACATGTCGCGTATAATGGCAGGAAGGCTTCTGGCAAAGTCGCACCCGGTTGACGCAGACCTCGTCGTGGGCGTGCCTGAGTCGGGCAATGTTGCTGCGATGGGCTATGCGCTTGAGTCCGGAATACCTTATGGAATGGCATTTATCAAGAACAGCTATGTGGGACGTACCTTTATCAAACCTAAGCAGGCGCAGCGCGAGAGCAGCGTCAAGATAAAGCTCAATGTTCTTACAGAGGCAGTGAAGGGCAAGAGGGTTGTCATGATAGATGACTCCATCGTAAGAGGTACGACCAGCGCTAGAATAGTCAAGATGTTAAAGGACGCGGGAGCTAAGGAGGTTCACGTCAGAATATCGTCGCCGCCTTTTCTGTATCCATGTTATTTCGGGACGGATATACCGTCGAGCGACCAGCTCATTGCGAGCACGCATACCGTTGAGCAGATATGTGAGTATATAGGAGCTGACTCGCTTGGCTACATAGATGTAGCTGATCTGAAGCATATGGCTGGAGAGAACTGCGATTTCTGCGATGCATGCTTTACCGGAAACTATCCGATTGCGCCGCCTGACAAGGATATCCGAGGGGAACATGAATAGACAAAATATTAATTATAAAAATTGTAAAATGATAGAACGATTTTACAATGCCCGTAAAATAAACAGATAGGAGAAAACATAATGAGTACAGACCGTTACCAGACTCCTCTCGCAGAGCGTTATGCGAGCAAGGAGATGCAGTACATTTTTTCACCTGACAAGAAGTTCCGCACATGGAGAAGACTCTGGATCGCACTTGCAGAGACAGAGAAGGAGCTCGGTCTTGACATCACTGATGAGCAGATAGAGGAGCTCAAGGCACATAAGGATGATATCAATTACGATGTGGCTAAGGAGAGAGAGAAGCTTGTAAGACATGATGTAATGTCGCATGTCTACGCTTACGGTGTGCAGTGCCCTAAGGCTAAGGGAATTATCCATCTCGGAGCTACAAGCTGTTACGTTGGAGACAACACGGACCTTATCATTATGACTGAGGCGCTCAAGCTTGTGAGAAAGAAGCTTGTCAATGTCATGGCAGAGCTTGCAAAGTTCGCCGACAAGTACAAGGCGCTTCCTACACTTGCCTTCACGCATTTCCAGCCGGCACAGCCTACGACAGTCGGAAAGAGAGCCACACTCTGGCTTATGGAGTTAAAGCTTGATTTGGACGACCTTGATTACATGATTGGTTCAATGAGACTTCTCGGCTCTAAGGGAACGACGGGAACACAGGCAAGCTTCCTCGAACTTTTTGACGGGGATCACGACAGAATACGCAGGCTTGACAAGATGATCGCAAACAAGATGGGCTTTGAGGATGTCTACCCTGTTTCAGGTCAGACCTACTCGAGAAAGGTTGACACGAGGGTTGTGAATGTTCTCGCAGGCATTGCGGCGAGTGCACATAAGTTCTCCAACGATATAAGACTTTTACAGCATTTAAAGGAGATTGAGGAGCCTTTCGAGAAAAATCAGATCGGTTCATCTGCCATGGCATACAAGAGAAATCCTATGAGAAGTGAGAGAATTGCCTCACTTGCCAACTTCGTTATGGCAGATGCGATGAATCCGGCAATTACCTCGGCTACACAGTGGTTTGAGAGAACACTTGATGACTCGGCTAACAAGAGAATGTCAGTTCCTGAGGCATTCCTCGCGGTCGACGGTATATTGGACCTCTACATGAACGTCGTTGACGGACTCGTTGTCTACGAGAAGGTTATCGAGAAGCACATCATGGCAGAGCTTCCGTTCATGGCAACCGAGAATATTATGATGGACGCCGTGAAGGCAGGCGGAGACCGTCAGGAGCTTCACGAGAAAATCCGTACTCTTTCCATGGAGGCAGGGCGCAACGTGAAGGAGAAGGGGCTCGACAATAATCTGCTTGAGCTCATCGCCGCAGACCCGGCGTTCAACCTTTCACTTGACGACCTCAAAAAGTCCATGGATCCGTCCAAGTACACCGGGCGCGCTAAGGAGCAGGTTGACGAGTTCCTCACAGAGGTTATCAACCCTATCCTTGAGGCGAGCAGGGACGAGCTTGGCATGACAGCCGAGATAAATGTGTAATAGCAAAAGAATATTGCCGGCAAAATAATAAGAATATTTCGGGGACAAACGCCGTACCATTATATTGTGGTACGGCGTTTTTACTTTATAAGGGTGTTTATGTAACCTAATACTGCTTTACTAAAACGTATTAGACAAAATACACAAAAAATAAAGATAAAACAACATAAAACGAGATATAATCACTGTTGCATTGATAAAATTTCGAAATTACATATACAAAATTACTAAAAAAATTAAAAAAAGTATTGATTTTATGTCAATAATGATGTACTATAAAAATGCGAAAACGATTAAGTGACGCGAGCACCGAAAACGTTACAGGAGCGTAGTACAGCCCTGTATTACAATTCGAAAAGGCGGTGACGTGATGATATCTGTGAAAGATATTGCGAATGCATGTAATGTATCTGTTGCGACGGTGAGCAAGGCTTTGAATGGCTACAGCGATATTAGTGAAGAGACTAAGGCTGTGGTAAAGGCTAAGGCTGCTGAGCTTGGATACATCCCTAATATGTCTGCGGTAGCGCTCAAGACGAACAGAACCTACAATATAGGAATTCTGTTTGTGGATGCGGCGAACACGGGACTTACGCATGAATACTTTGCGAGAGTTCTCGAGGGAATAAGATCACAGGCAGAACTGTTAGGCTACAGCATCACGTTTATTACCAACAGAATTGGGGGAAGGAAGATTACATATAGTGAGTATTGTAGGATACGTCAGTTTGACGGAGTTATAATAGCCTGCATTGATTACAGCGAACCGCAGGTTGTTGAGCTCGTAAACAGTGGCATACCTATAGTAACCATTGACCATATCTTCAATGATACCATATCGGTGATGTCAGACAATGTAAAAGGTGTGAAGGATCTTGTGGAGTATCTGTACGCGATGGGGCATAGAAGGATTGCCTTTATTCACGGAGATGACAGTTCTGTTACAAGGGACAGAATAACCAGTTTTTACAGGACGATGGAGCAGTTGGGAGTTGAGATTTGTCATGATTATGTATCAGAGTGCAGATATCATGATACCGCAGGTGCAGCCAAGTGCACTAAGAAACTTCTCCAACTGAAGGAGCGACCTACCTGCATCATGTATCCTGACGACATTACTGCAATAAGCGGTGCTAACGTTATAAAAAGCCACGGTCTTAATATACCCGATGATATATCCGTGACGGGATATGATGGAATAAGGTATTCTGTCATATATGAGCCACAGATTACTACCCTACAGCAGGCCGGGGACGGGATGGGCAGAGAAGCAGCATCCTGCTTAATCGAACTTATCAGGAAACCGAAAACCACACTTAAGAAAAGCTATGTGATTGAGGGAAAGGTTCTGACCGGAGGGTCAGTAAGTAACCTTAATGCAACTATTGTCAGGTAGAAAATTTAGAAGGGTTTTCTACCACATTTGCCAAGGGGTGGCAGGTCTGAAGATGCTCGGACCGGAGAATGGAGGAAGACTATGAGAAAATTTAAAAGGTTTGCGGCAACGTTGTTAGTGGGTATGATGGCAACGACAGCTCTTGCAGGGTGTTCTAAGAGCAACAATGCATCGTCAGGAAATACCGATGGAAAGGAAGGTTCCGTACTTAATATTTATGTATGGAACGAGGAATTTAAGAGCAGGGTTACGGATCACTATCCCGGATATGTAAAGACAGATGATTCCACGGGAAAGATTGGGGATGTAACAGTAAAGTGGCACACAACGCCGAATGAGAACAATGCATATCAGAATAATCTTGATGAGACACTTCTTAAGCAAAGTTCAGCAGCGGCTGATGATAAGATTGATATATTCCTTGTAGAGGCTGATTATGCACTCAAGTATGTGGATACGGATTACACGATGTCAGTTAAGGATCTTGGCATCACGGACGCAGAGATTGCTAACCAGTATAAGTACACACAGGATATCGTAACTGATTCCAAGGGCGTTTTAAAGGGTCTTTCATGGCAGGGATGTCCGGGAGTACTTATTTATAACAGGAATATAGCTAAGGAGGTTTTAGGAACGGATGATCCGGCAGAGGTTCAAAAGAGCGTATCTGACTGGTCAACATTCGAAGAGACCGCCAAGACAATGAAAGATAAGGGATATTTCATGGTATCCGGTTTCGATGATACATTCAGAGTATTCTCCAACAATGTATCAAGCCCATGGGTAGTTGATGATAAGGTAGTTATCGATGACAACATTATGAACTGGGTTGAACAGACAAAGGAATTTACGGATAATGGTTACAACAATCAGTCGTCACTCTGGGATGATAACTGGAAGAAGGGCTTTTATCCGGAAGGAAAGGTATTCTGCTATTTTGGACCTGCATGGTTTGTAGATTTCTCCATGAATGTGGACGATGCAGCAAGTATCGCAGCTAGTGGCGGCTGGGCTGCAACTGAGGGACCTCAGGGCTTCTTCTGGGGCGGTACATGGATCTGCGCTGCAACAGGAACAGATAACCCGACACTTGTAGCAGATATTATGAGACAGCTCACAACCAATAAGGATGTCATGACTGAGATTGTTAAGGCTGACAATGATTTCGTTAACAATAAGCCTGCAATGGAGGCAATGGCAGCAGATACATCATATCAGAGCAAGGTTCTCGGAGGACAGAATCCACTTGCAATGTTCTGTGCCGGAGCTGATAAGATTGATCTGAGCAACCTTTCATCTTATGACCAGGGATGTAACGAGGAGTTCCAGAAGGCCATGAAGGATTACTTTACAGGAAACGCAACACTTGATGAGGCACTTGCCACATTTAAGAAGAATATAGTTGTCAAGTATCCTAACCTTAAGGCTGAATAACAGGCAAGCCGAAAAGTAGAAAATGTTTATGAAACATGCCTGCTCTATAAGGGGGCAGGCATGTTTTTTTAAACTCAGCACATTGTGGGATATGTTTTGTGAATGAGGAGTGATAGATATGAAGAAATCCGCCGGCCGGAGCAAAATAGTAAGATACAATAAATGGGGATATATATTTCTTATTCCTTTTGTACTTGTGTATGTAATCTTTCAGCTTGTGCCATTGTGCAGCACAATTTATAACAGCTTTTTTGAAAATTACAGGGTAGGTCTTACGCAGGTTGGACCTAACTGGGTTGGGTTAAAGAACTATATTACAATTTTTTCGGATGCCAGTCTCCTAAAATATACAGCTAATACTCTGATAATGTGGTTGATTGGTTTTATACCGCAGATAATAGTTTCACTGCTTTTGGGGCAGTGGTTTTCGGATATAAGACTTAAGCTTAAGGGAAGCAGATTCTTTAAGACCGTAATATATCTTCCGAATCTGATAATGGCTTCGGCTTTCTCCATGTTATTTTTTGCATTGTTCTCAGATGTGGGACCTATCAATGCAATATTGATTAAGCTTGGAGTTGTTACAGCCGATAATCCGGTAAGATTTTTTTCGAGCGTATGGGCAACCAGAGGGCTTGTCGGTTTCATGAATTTTCTGATGTGGTTTGGAAATACGACGATTATCCTCATGGCAGGAATAATGGGAATAGACCCTTCATTGTTTGAGGCTGCCGAGGTGGATGGAGCCAGCTCGTGGCAGAGATTTTACAGAATAACGCTTCCGCTTCTGAAGCCTATTCTGATATATGTTATCATAACCTCCATGATCGGTGGTATACAGATGTTTGATGTACCTCAGATACTCACAAATGGTTCCGGTGCGCCGGCAGAGTCGACTAAGACACTCATAATGTATCTGAATCAGCACCTATATAGTAAGAACTATGGACTTGGCGGAGCACTTTCGGTATTCCTGTTTATTATAACAGCAATATTGAGCCTCGTGATTTATTCTGTCATGTATCGCAAGAAAGATTAGGATGGGGGTGTATGATTATGAGTAAAGCAGATGGAAAGAAAGAAAAAAGAGATTCAATTCATATAAGAAGAGCGGTGGCATATGTTGTCCTCACACTGATATCTATTCTGTGTCTGTTCTGGTTTTATGTACTCTTTGTAAATGCGACGAAGTCGCATGCTGAGATACAGAGAGGATTTTCCATAATGCCGGGAAAAAGCCTGCTCGTAAATTGGAATCATGTAATACATGGCACCCAGCCTATTGTATCAGGCATGATTAACAGCATAATCATTTCTTCGCTGAGTGCCGTGCTGTGTACATATTTTTCCGCAATGACGGCGTATGCAATACATGTGTATGATTTCAAACTTAAAAAGTTTATATTCGCATTTATTCTTGCGGTTATGATGATACCGAGTCAGGTGACTGCGCTTGGATTTATCAAGTTTATGGATAAACTGCATCTTATTGATACATTTATTCCGCTTATAGTCCCTTCAATCGCAGCACCGGTAACCTTCTATTACATGAAACAGTATATGGAGAGTACGCTGCCTCTCGCAATTATAGAAGCGTCAAGAATAGACGGCTCCGGCGAATTTTATACGTTTAATCATATTGTGCTTCCTATAATGAAGCCTGCGATTGCCGTACAGGCAATATTCACTTTTGTTTCAAGTTGGAACAATTACTTTGTTCCTGCACTTGTGCTCAAGAAAGACAGCGTAAAAACACTTCCGATTCTTATAGCACAGCTAAGAAGTGCTGACTGGTTAAAGTTTGATATGGGTCAGGTTTATGTTACGATTGCTTTCTCGATTTTCCCTGTAATCGTTGTGTATATTTTCCTGTCAAAATATATAGTGCAGGGTATTGCATTAGGTGCTGTCAAGGGTTAGTCCTTAAAAAGGTCGTTCACATAATTATTGTGAAACATATCTATCATAGCAAAATATCTCTCATGTTCACGCCAGCCTTGGTCGACAGAGCCCTCACCGTAGTACACGATGTAGGCATCAGGATAGGTTTCCTTCAGAAGCTCATAGTCCTGCTCGGTCAGACTGGTGTGTTCAATGTAGAGGCGCTCCAGCTTCGTGAAATTGAGAAGGTGTGAGACATCGCTTATAGGGTTGTAGCTTATGTTTAGGTCAACCAGATTTGGCAGGTAGTCGAACACGCTTATATCCGTCACATCTCCCACAAAAAATTCAAGATACATAAGCTTTGGACAGTATTTGAGCATCGACAGGTCGTAAAGGTACGGCGATTGTGTGTCGGTGAGCCAGTTGTCCACGAGTATCAATATTTTCAGCTCGGGCATGTACTCGAGAAAGGACAGGTCGGTGACTTTGTTGTGACCGAGGTCAAGTGCGACCATGTCGGTGCAGTATTTTAACACCTTGCAGTCGTCGTTGGTGAGGCGGTAAGTTATGGTTCCGTCCTTCAGCGTCGAGAATGCCACGGTGTCGGTTCTTATCGTCCACAGACCTAGTGTCACCTTCCAGACAAACTTAATCTGCGGAAATTCGTTTTGCAGTTCTTCCATCTGTTCGTTTGTGAGCCCGCAGTCGCACATATCCAGATAGGTAAGGCTGTCAAGAAGTCTGAGCCGCAGCTTTAAATCCTCAATATCCGTGATTTCAATTCCGCTTATGTCAGCCTCTGTGTCGTCCGAGGAGAGCTCCGTCCCGTACAAATCCACATTCCATATAAATCTGACAGAAGGGTAGTTTTCCTTTAATGAGGTCATCTCGTCCAAGGTGAGAGCTGCGGCACGCACATCCATAAGCTCAAGCTCCGTAAAGGAATTGAGGGCATCGCAGATGCGCGAGTATACGGTTTCATGCTCAAGTGAGACGATGTCACTTTCCGGGAGCGTAAGTTCAGTGATATCCTGTGCGTATTCTTTTCCCAAAAAACTTACCTGCGGTATCGTCGGCTCGGTTGTTGTCTCCGAGGTGGTGTCCGAAACACCGGTGGTATCGGGAGCAGCAGTCGAAGTGCTGTTTTGTTTTGGCGATTTGTTTGACAGGACTGATATCAGCACTGCGGTGAGAACTATGAGGCACAGCAGTACGAGAATGGGGAGCAGATATGATTTTTTGCGTTTTCTGCTCTTTCTTTGAGGAGTGTTTTTATCCATTTTAAAAAATCCTTTCTTTTATATGATTTGCGGTATGTAATTGGAAATTTGCTGATGTAAAAATCAGCATGACATCAGGGCTTTATAATAATATACTTTCCTGACATAAGCAAGTGCAACTTGACACGGGTAAGTGCAGTAAACACAGCTTGCCAATGGGCAGGCTGGGTGATAATATTTAGATAACGATAACTTTTTGTAGCAGTTTTTTTATGGCTGCAAAAAGCGTATTGTGGCAGAAATTATGGCAGAAGCGAGGACATAGCATGGATATATACGAGGTGAAAAAGGCGGTGCGCCCGATAGAGGCGTGTGTGACGGTGCCGGGTTCTAAGAGCGTGACCAACAGGGCACTTTTCATGGCGGCAATGGCGAAGGGACATTCAGTGCTTGAGGGAGCATTATTTTCGGATGACTCCAGACATTTTATAGGAAGCCTGAGCTCGCTTGGATATAATATCGTTGTGGATGAGGCTGACAAGAGGGTTGAGCTTGACGGGCTGGGCGGGGACATTCCAAACAAGACCGGCTCGATAGATGTCGGAAGTGCGGGCACGGCGGCGCGCTTTCTCACTGCCATGCTTGCCTTGTCGGACGGCGAATACACCATAAACGCAACACCGCAGATGCAGGCAAGACCTATGGACGCGCTGTTTGATGCGCTCACGCAGATGGGGGCGCATTTTGAGTACATCGGAGAAAGGGGACATCTTCCGGTTAAGGTAAGAGGAAGAAGGTTCGGCATTTCTGGGGAAGAACAGGCAGCGGAGCAAGCCGCGGAGGCAACCACGAAGGAAAAGGGGCAGGAAAAGCCTGTGGTGAGAGCTGTTACGACTGTCGATATAAGCAGGAGCACGCAGTTTTTAAGTGCGCTTATGATGGCGGGAGTTCTCGTGCCGGAGGGGCTCGATATCAGAATAACAAGCCAAAAGACGGACGGGGCATATATAAGGATAACTGCAGCGATGATGAAGGACTTCGGCTGTGAGGTGGTCTATGACGGGCACGACTATCATGTGGCGGCAGGGCAGAGTTATAATGCGGGGCGCTATCACATTGAGCCGGACATCTCAGCGGCCTGCTATTTCTGGGCAGCAGCGGCTGTGACAGGCGGAAAAGTGACTGTCGCGGGCAGCAGGCATGGAATGATGCAGGGCGACATGAAATTTCTCGAGGTGCTTGAAAAGATGGGCTGTAAGGTTTTACAGACCGATGCGGGAATAACGGTTGAAGCTCCGGAGGACGGGATACTAAGCGCTGTAGACGTGGATATGAATGATTTTTCCGACCAGACGATGACGCTCGCGGCGATAGCGCCATTTGCACAGGGGACGACGAAGATACACAACATCGGGCACATAAGACTTCAGGAGTCCGACAGGATAGAGGCGGTACTCACAAACCTGCGCGCGATGGGTATAGAGTGCGGTGCGTTTGAGGAGGGCGGAAAAGAGGGCATCTATATCTGCCACGGAGAGCCGCAGCCGGCGCACATAAAGACCTTCGACGACCACAGAATGGCGATGGCGTTCAGCGTGACGGGGCTTGCCGCGGAGGGGATAGTAATTGAAAATCCGATGTGCTGCAAAAAGACCTTCGAGAATTTTTTTGAGGTGCTCGAGAAATGTGAAAACAGCAAATTAGTTTAATGAACGATGATATCCGGCAAAAGGAGAGGTTTGTGCACAATTTTACTTTTTTACCATATCGCATTTACATAAAAGGAATTTTATAGTATACTATAAGAGTATGGGCTTTAGGACATGTGCCGGGGCTTATATTATTAAATTAAAAGTATGATAAATTCATACACTATTATTGACTATTAGGAGGAATAACCATGGTTAAGGCTATTGTCGGAGCAAACTGGGGAGACGAAGGCAAGGGTAAGATTACAGATATGCTTGCTGAGGAGTCGGATATTATTGTTCGTTTTCAGGGAGGAAGCAATGCAGGCCATACCATTATCAATGACTATGGCAAGTTCGCACTTCATCTTCTTCCATCGGGTGTATTCTACAATCACACCACAAGCGTTATAGGTAACGGAGTTGCGCTCAACATTCCATATCTCTTCAATGAGATTAAGAGCTTGGAGGACAGAGGTGTGCCTACACCTAAGATTCTTGTCTCTGACAGAGCACAGATACTCATGCCGTACCATGTTGACTTTGATACATACGAGGAGGCAAGGCTTGCAGGTAAGTCCTTCGGCTCTACCAAGTCGGGTATTGCTCCTTTCTACTCAGATAAATACGCCAAGATCGGTTTCCAGGTGAGTGAGCTCTTCGATGAGGCTTCACTTAAGGAGAAGGTTGAGAGAGTTGTCGCATACAAGAACATTCTGCTCGAGCATCTCTATCACAAGCCTCTTCTCGATGCTGATGAGGTATTCAAGCTCATGCTTTCCTACAGGGATATGGTTGAGCCTTATGTTGCAGATGTATCACTCTTCCTGCACAATGCAATCAAGGAGGGCAAGAACATTCTCCTCGAGGGACAGCTCGGAGCGCTCAAGGACCCTGACCACGGAATTTATCAGATGGTAACATCTTCCTCGACGCTTGCGGCTTACGGCGCTATCGGTGCAGGTATTCCTGCTTCCGAGATTAAGGATGTTGTCACGGTTGTAAAGGCATACTCCTCAGCGGTTGGTGCGGGCGCATTTGTCAGCGAGATATTCGGCGATGAGGCTGATGAGCTTAGAAGACGCGGCGGTGACGGCGGTGAGTTCGGAGCTACAACAGGCCGTCCGAGACGTATGGGCTGGTTCGATGCGGTTGCGACACGTTACGGTGTGCGTATGCAGGGAACAACTGAGGTTGCACTCACAGTGCTCGACGTATTAGGATACCTTGATGAGATTCCTATGTGTGTAGGCTACGAGATTGACGGCGAGGTTGTGAAAGACTTCCCTACAACCTACAAGCTTGAGAAGGCTAAGCCTGTTATCAAGAAGATGCCGGGCTGGAAGTGCGATATCAGGGGCATTAAGAATTACGACGAGCTGCCACAGGCATGCAGAGATTACATCGATGCCATCGAGCAGGAAATTGAGGCACCTATCACTCTCGTATCGAACGGTCCTAAGAGACATGATATCATCAAGAGAACCAGCAGATTATAATTATGGTTAGAGAACTTTATGAAAATGCCAAAAGAGGCATAGATACAAGACAGAATTTGAGCGCACTCCGCAGTGCCGTCAAGGACGATGCACAGATGAACGATTTGTTTGAGCTTGTCGAGGACGATATCGAATCCATGAAGAGTTTCCTTGGCAGCGATGATGCGAAGGTGAGAAAGAATGCAGCTCTTCTCATGGGAGAGCTGGATATGTCCGATTTCACGCAGGCGCTTGTTGACGGCTACAAAAAGGAGAGCCAGCTCTTTGTGCGCTCGGCATATCTTGAGGCACTTAAGGGCTATGATATTGAGGAGTATCTTCCATATTTTAAGGAGCGCATAGATGAGCTGTCACACGCTGAGATAACGCCGGAGAACAGGAAACATGTTGACGAGGAGATGAAGGCTCTTACGGAGCTGGTCATTTCCTGCGAGGGCATAGTCAGACATAAGTTCAAGGGCTTCGGGCGCTTAGACGGCGAGGTCGAGGGAATACTCATCGCCAACAGGCTCAATATGGACGTGACTAAGAAGCAGCTTGAGGAGAACGGTGTGAAGGTACTGCCGTTCAAGGGCGGTGTTCGTTTTACAACGGATAATATTTCATTCCTCGGAAAAGTGAGAACCTACAGCGATGTGCTGTTTGTCATACCGGGAAGCTCTGCGTGTGAGTTCGAGCCGGAGACGGCGGCTAAGATGCTAGCGGAGTCGGGACTTGTAAAGCTCCTTAACAGGCTTCACAGAGGAGAGAAGAACCAGCCGTTCTATTTCAGAGTAGAGCTAAAGAGCACGCTCGATATGGAGAAGAAGGGAAAATTTGTCAGAAGATTTTCGGGTGAACTCGAGAGACAGAGCAGAAGAACACTCATTAATTCCGCTTCTGATTACGAGATTGAGCTGAGGCTTATCGAGAACAAGGAGCATAAGCTCAATATGCTGTTGAAGTTGTACACGATTGAGGACGAGCGCTTTTCCTACTTTAAGAAGCATATTGCGGCTTCGATTAAGCCTGTGAACGCGGCGCTTTTGGTTGAGCTTGCCAAGGAATACATGGTGCCGGACGCGCAGGTGCTAGATCCGTTCTGTGGTGTGGGAACGATGCTCATTGAGAGACAGAAGGTGGTCAAGGCGAACACTTCATACGGTCTCGACATAAGCGGTGAGGCAATCGCGGGTGCGAAAGTGAACACCGAGGCGGCGGAGCAGATTGTCCATTATGTGAACAGGGATTTCTTCACCTTCGAGCATGAATACCTTTTCGATGAGATATTCACGGACATGCCGTTTGCCATGAACGACAAGGTGACACTTGAGCTTGACAATATCTATAAGAGATTTTTTATCTGTGCCAACAGACACCTGACTGCTGAGGGAAGAATAATAATGTATTCGAGAAATCCGCAGATGGCTGTGAGATATTCGAAGAACTCGGCTTACAGGGTGGTAAAGAGATTCGTCATATCAGAAAAGAATAATGCGGAGCTTATAATATTTGAGCATGAGGCATAAGACCTCATGCTCATTTTTTACATAATAGCAAATTTCCTGTTTTATTTGTCCTCATCTTCTTCGTCGCTTCGGTGGTTGAGCTTGTAGAACATCATGCCGACATAGGCTGTGACCGGCACGAGCACAGTCATCACGAGTGTGAGCTGCAAAAGCTTAAAAGCAGCATCGCTATGTATAAGCGCTAATACCAGACAAGCTACATACAGACCGACCAGAATGACAATGGCGGCGATTGCAAATATTCTTTTTTTCATGTGCATATTCCTTTCTATGAAAAAAGGCACATGTCCGCAGATGTACTCTGCGCCATGTGCCGTAAAAAGGGGAGGATAATTTCCTGTCATCAAGACAGAAAATCGGTAAATCTTCTTTTGTGATAATCAGAGTATTACCATAAAAAGAGGATTTATGCGTTCGCTCCACAACATTTTTTATATTTCTTTCCTGAACCGCATGGACATGGATCGTTGCGTCCAACCTTAGGCTGTGTGTGGACTACGGTTGTGGAAAGCTTCTGCTCCTTGTAGAGTGCCTTGCGGGTATCAGCGTCGAGGAGAGCGTCCCACTGTGGAAGTGTGTATAACCACTCAGCCTTTGCAGCTACCATGTTCTTGTAAAGCAATTCCTTGTCGAAATCCATGGAAACGACTGTGTTCTCGTCCATAGTCTCGATAGGGTTAGGTGTCTTTAAGCTGTCGTTGATTCCGTCGAGCACACCAACCATTGTGAGAAGCTCAAGTCCGAAACGGTCAGCAAGCTCCTTGACAGTACCGCTCACAGGCTCCTTAGAAGCAAGAATCTGCTCGTAAACACCTTTCTCAAAATTAAAATATGTTGCCCAGAACATCTGATATTTCTGGTCATCCATCTCCTGCTCGTAAGCAAGATTTCTCCATGTTTCAAGTAATGACATGATCGTACTTCCTTCTAAAATAATAATATTCTTCTGTCGGCTGCCATAAAACAACCATAGTAAAATTATTTTATATCATAAGCATCATAACGTCAAGACTGAAATTTGCCCGCGCTGTAGCCGATGAGAATTTCGGGAAAGCGCGTCTGCAGAGCGTTTAAAACGAGTTCAACCGCATCCTTGGTCTTGTGGTGTACGATGTAGTGCTTTTTGTCGCAGGCTACAACGCTTAGGGAATAGCTTATGTCAAGGTGTAACATTCTTGTGTGCATGGTTCCGAACTTATACGCCCATACGATGGCATCAAGCGGTACAATGTGTATATTGTGCCTGTCATACGCTATGAAAAAATTGTCTGTGAGGGTTATTCCCGGGGCGTAGGCGTGTGAGGTCTCGAACTCATCGCATGCCGACTGGTAGAGTTCAAGCTTGTTTCCGTAGCGGGCAAGCCGCATAACCGTGCGCGAGTAGAGTGGGTTTATCAGGGAAACGATGATTATGAACTCGTGTATTATCGCTAAAAGTGCGGTGAGACCTATGAATACGAGGAGAATATACTCCCTGCCGAGGGACATGCGGTACTGGTTTATCAGCACCTTGCTGCTCATCATATTGAGTGCCTGGCTTGTCCAGTTGAGATTGGTGCTTACAAGGTTGTTCAGTGCCTCTATCTCTGAGATGTTCGAGTCGAGTTTCGCCTTGCAGGAAAACTCAAAGATAACCGCAGGAGGCGTTTTTGAGTAGTCGTCAAGCCCGAGCGTTGACGCGGATATGAGAATATAGTAGCAGTTGTTTTCATACAGACAGTAATAATAACAGCCTTTTATATTTCTTCCCCTGGTGTAATTGACTCCGGTGTAGTACAGGTTCGAGAGTTTAGCGTTGACGTAGGAGGTTCCCGTGTGATACTCAGAAGTCGCCTGTGCCGGATCAGTTACAACCGGGAGCGAGAACAGATTGTAGAGCTTCGTCACATGGAGCATGACTATACAGAAAACGACAAATATACCCGGCATGATGAGCTTGCGTCTGTTGATTTTTTTGATGGTTGCCTGCAGATGGAAAGTATTCATATTGTGATATGTCCCTTCAAGGATAATACGATTAGTATACGGTGTTTTTTTGGAAAATTCAAGCGCGGCTTGCATTTTACGGGAAAAATTGATACTATAGTGCGGTGAAACATTTGGGACAAAAAGAAATGAGGATAACATGGCGGCATATAAGAAATTTGCCCGGTGGTATGACCGTTTTATGGCGGATATACCGTATGGGGAATGGGCGGAGTATGTTATTGGACAGTTAAAAAGATATGGGATTGAGCCCGATGCGGCTGATAATGGCGCAGAGGACTTAGGCGGTAATGTTGTATTGGAACTGGGCTGTGGCACGGGGAGCATGGCGCGGTATCTGTGCATGGAGGGCTACAGGGTGGTTGGAATTGATCTATCGCCTGACATGATAAAGGAGGCTGACAGGAAGCTTATTCCGGGATTTGAGGCGTATGTGGGTGATATGAGAGTGCCTTTTCTGGAAAATGAGAGCTGCGCCGGGATAATCAGTGTGTGCGACTCTATGAATTATCTCATCGCGAAGTCCGACGTGGAGCTGACACTTAAGGCGGCGGCGATGCAGCTAAGAAGAGGCGGAGTATTCGTATTCGACATGAAAACGGACAGATTTTACCGTGAGGAGCTCGCGGACAATGTGTTTACCGACAGGGCGGGCAGTATATCCTATGTATGGGAAAATCACTACGATGAGAGGACGCATGTCAACACCTACGACATCACATTTTACCGCAGATTAATCGGAGGACTGTGCCTTAGCTATAGGGAGAGGCACAGGCAGAGAGCCTATTCTAAGACATTTATTGAGAAAGCAGCGGAAAAATGCGGCTTCGAGCTCTGTGATTACAAGGTGAAGGGCGAGAGGGCTTACTATATCCTCAGAAAGTTTTAGAAAACAAAAAATGCCGTATCTGTGCGGCTTGTGGCGTTTCGCAAACGCCTATAGAAAAAATATTATTAAGGAGAAAACAAAATGGAAGATTATATTGTTCGCGCAACTGCGGCTGACAACCAGCTTCGTGCATTTGCAATCTATTCAAGAAATCTTGTCGAGGAGGCAAGACAGAGACATAACACATCACCTGTGGCGACGGCGGCGCTTGGACGAATGTTGTCGGCAGCAGCCATGATGGGAGTTATGATGAAGGGAGATGACGATATTCTCACGATAAAGCTTGAGGGGGATGGACCGCTCGGTGGAGTTATGGTCACGGCTGACTCTAAGGCAGGTGTGAAGGGCTATGTCGGAAATCCGGACGTGATGCTGCCTCCAAACAGCAAGGGAAAGCTCGATGTGGGAGGTGCGGTCGGCAGGGGAATGTTAACTGTCATTAAGGATATAGGAATGAAGGAGCCTTACAGCGGAAGCTGTGAGATAGTGTCAGGCGAGATTGCTGAGGATCTGACCTACTATTTTGCATCGAGTGAGCAGGTTCCGTCGGCGGTTGCACTCGGAGTCCTTATGGAGCATGACAACACGGTAAAGCAGGCAGGCGGGCTCATTATACAGGTTATGCCTTTTGCCGAGGATTCGCTTATAGACAGGCTTGAAGAGAAGATTAACAATATGAGCTCAATTACCTCAATGCTTGAGAAGGGCATGACACCGGAGGACATATTGAATGAAGTGCTCGGAGAGTTTGGACTTGACATCAATGAAAAGACACCGGCGTCATTCAGATGCAACTGTTCAAAGGAGCGTGTCGAGAAGGCTCTTATAAGCATCGGAAAGAAGGAACTTAAAGAAATGATAGATGAGGGAAAACCTATTGAACTCAAGTGTCACTTCTGCAATACAAGCTACGATTTTACCGTTGACGAGCTCAAAAAAATACTTAAATATGCAAAAGGATAATTCTTGACACCCTTAGTTTTCTGTGATATTCTAACCGTGTGCTGTAGTAAAGCATATGTGCCACGGTAGAGCATAAGGCTTATATCGGACATATGTATTGCGGTGATGTGCCGCGATATCAATTTTTTTTAAATATTTTGGAGGTATCACAATGAGCAAGGGTACAGTTAAGTGGTTCAGCAATTCAAAGGGCTACGGTTTCATCTCTGATGAGAACGGCAAGGATGTATTCGTACATTACTCAGGTCTTAACATGGAAGGCTTCAAGTCTCTTGAAGAGGGCCAGGCAGTAGAGTTCGACGTAGTAGACGGCGCTAAGGGACCACAGGCTACAAACGTAACAAAATTATAATCAACGAAGTTTTACAGTGTGCCTTTTTAATATATATAAAAGAGCAGTATTTGTACTTAACGAGATTATGAAAATAGGGATTGCCAATCGGCAATCCCTATTTACTTGCTTAACAGGGAATGTCAATCGGCAATCCCTGTTATATTTTGTTTAGCTTATTCATTTTTACTTGTTGATATTTTTGTTAAAGTCAGGCATTTTGCTGCCGGCTGAGCCGTTGATGTTCTTTTTGCTCTTTGTTCTGGATGCACCCACAGGCGGTGTAATGCCCTTAAAATAGGTGTTGTGTATTCGAAGGAACAGCAGCGTGCAGACTGCAAATATCAGAACCTCAGTCATAAAGCAGGTTATTCTGTTAAAGAGAAATCCTGATGAGTAGAGATTTCCCGGAAGGTAGATGAGGGTCTGTAAGCCTATTATGGACAGCAGATGTACCTTGCCGAGCTCTCCGTGAAACACTCCGTAGAACATTACCGAAATCATAGTGTTAAATATCATAAACATTATGCTCTCAACACCGGAAAATATATATGTATATGAAGGGTTGTCATAGAACACCAGCACTGCTTCAAGCTGTGTAACTGCCTCGTCCACGGAGTCGAAGCTGTTTACAAGGGACTCAAGCCCGGATGTGTTGAGGGTTCTGCACAGAGAGTAGTTGAGGAAGATGGTAATTCCGGTTATTATAGCCTCGGTGAGAGACACGCCGACACCTATGCCGTAGGCATCGCAATATTCAGGATAATATTTGCGGATAAACCACATCGCAAAAAAACGTCCGCCCACAATGAGAGCAGAGGTGATGACGAGGACAAGGAACCTTGTGAACACTATTGTTCCTGTTCCCGCGTCCGCAGGAACTGACATGGAAATCAGGCCTGAGATAAAGCTTCCTATCATAAAGTAGAACAGAAGATAGGCTGTGGCACCGTAGAGTACGGGAAAGAAGCGGAGTCCGACATAGCGCTTCGTCATAAGAATGAGTCCTATTCCGAAGCACAGAAGTAGTATACCTGATGCTGCTATGAAGAAGATGGTAAGTGTGGGGATTGTCCTGCCAAGGTAATAAAGACCGCTAAGCTCGGATACGATATCAAGATTCATACAAAAATCCTTTCATTAATTAAATATAAATATTGTCCATGCGGACTTATTCAATTATAGACTAATCATATTAATCAATCAAATGAAATTTTACTAAAATATTGAAAAATGAAAAAGTTTCAGTATAATATCTATAGTGAATTTTTGTTATTATTTTTTGGAGGTAGTAAATGGCGGTAATCAGTGGAAGTAATATGTACGATATTCTTCGTAAATCATTTTCAATATTGAACCCACAGCTTATGCACCATAGTGAAAGGACAGCGTATATTCTTTATAAGATGCTGCTCGCAGAAGGACGAATGAGCAATCAGGAGATGGCGGACTATGTGATAATTGCCATGCTCCATGACATAGGAACCTGTAAGCTGGAGTATATTGACCACTGGGCAGACTTTGAGAAGGAGGATTTATGGCCACATTCGATATTCGGCTTCCTCTTCCTTAAATATTTATCGCCGCTTGACAATAAGGCGGAGATTGTGCTCTATCATCACCTTGACTATAATAAGCACCATATGATAAAGAGCCACTATATAAAGATAGCCGAATATCTGTTCATGGCGGACAAGATGGACGTGACCATGAGTATGCCGGGAACCTTAGAGCCCGATTATCTGCAAAAGTACCGCAACATCAAGTTCTCCGCGGAGGCTCTTAATCTGTTTCTCAAGGCAAATGCACAGTACAAGGTTCTTGACTGTCTTAAAACGGATGATTACCTCAAGGAGATTGATGAACTGATAGCGTCGGTGAACTTTTCGGAGGAGTATAAAAGAAAGTTCCTTCAGATGCTTGTTTACATAATCGATTTCAGAAGCCAGTACACGGTAATACATACACTCGCGACGACCATATTTGCACAGGAGCTTGGAGAGATGATGCATCTTTCCGGTCAGGAAAAATATAATATGTACTATGGTGCGCTCTTGCATGACATTGGCAAGATAGCGATACCGCTGTCAATTCTTGAGTCCACGGGCAAACTCTCGCCTAAGGAGATGGACATTATGAAGAAGCATGTAGAGATTACCGATCACATACTCAAGGGCATAGTCGATGATGAGGTGCGCGAGATTGCCATAAGGCACCATGAGAAGATAGACGGCAGTGGCTATTCCAGAGGACTTAAGGGGGACGAGCTCACAAGACCCCAAAGGATTGTTGCAGTTGCCGATATAATAAGTGCCCTGTACGGAAAAAGAAGTTATAAAGAGGCATTCGGTGCTGACAAGATTAAGTCTATAATTCAGTCCGATGCCGACAACGGTAAGATATGTCCGCAGGTGGTGGGGGTTGCGGTAAGAAATATGGAACGCATTATTCAGAATTTTGAGAAGAAGAAGGATGCGGCACTTGGAACCTATATGCAGATAAAAAAACAGGAAAATGATATATATGAACAATTTAAAGGACTGTAGAATCATAAAGCTATAAACTATAAATGACAAAACAGTAAATCAAAAACACCGGACTGCGTCGGCTGCAATCCGGTGTTTTGACGTGTGGGTTCAAGGCAAAAAGCGCTCGTATAGGAGTGCTATTTCAGGGCATTGTTGGCAAATGTTGTGTCGACGAGTTTGGAATAAGGAGCGTATTCATTGATAACGTCTGCTTCATAGAGTATATCCTGAAGAAGTGTAAAGCTGTCTTCTGTGAACACGAGATCGTTTTTCCAGGTATCCTGTGATTTATAGCGCTCCACAATGATTGCGATGGTGTCAACGTCCGTGTCCGGAAACTGAGGGGCAATGACCTTGGCAATATCCTCGCTGGAATGTGTGCTTACATATTCCATGCCGCGCTGAAGAGCATTGGTGAAAGCCTGTATGATTTCAGGATTTTTGCCGATATAGCTCTTTTTGGCACTGTAGGCTGTGTATGGGACATAGCCGCTGTCGACGCCGAGACTGGCAACAACGTATCCGCTGCCTTCTTTTTCAAGGGCAGTGGCATGTGGCTCAAACTCCACTGTGAAATCTCCCTGCCCGCCTGCAAAGGCTCCGCTTGTGAGACCGAAGTCGATATTCTGAACTATCTCGAGATCTGAGGTGATATCTATTCCGTTGTTTTTTAGAATGTATTCGAGTACCATTTCAGGCATTCCGCCTGCTCTTCCGCCAAGTACCGTGCTTCCTTTTAACATATCCCATGAGAAGTTTTTAACGGGCTGTCTGGATACCAGAAAGTTTCCGGCACGCTGAGTGAGCTGTGCAAAGTTGATGGCGTAGTCTGAGTTTCCCTCATTGTATGCATATATTGATGATTCGGAACCCATAAAGCCTATCTGCGCTTCGCCTGATATCAGGGCGGTCATAACCTTGTCTGCGCCGAAGCCTGTGACAAGGTTGAGATTTATCCCCTCGTCCTCAAAGTAACCGTTCTCTATGGCGACGTACTGCGGCGCGTAGAAGATGGAATGTGCCACTTCGTTGAGCGTGACATCTTTGAGCTTTCCGTCGTCCTTCTTACAGCCGCAGAAGATGACGCAGACGGCGGCAAGAAGCAGGGCAAGCGGTAAAAATATTATTTTTTTAGTTTTCAAGGTAGCCTCCATTAATTTGCTGTATGCCTTAACCGGCATCTGATAATAGTATATGAGGCGGTTGGAAAATGGTTAAAATTACGTTTTTTAAAAATCATGCTTGCTAATGACACATTTATAGTGTAATATGTTAAAGTTTGAAAATATTGAAGATAACCGGGCAGGAGGACTTATGGCTTACAAGGTACTTGCATTAGATATAGACGGAACGCTTACAAATTCACAAAAGCAGATTACCGACAGGACGAAGAGGGCGGTGGCTGCCGCCGCTAAGAAAGGAGTTAAGATAGTCATTGCTTCGGGCAGACCGGTACAGGGGATAAGGGCATTTGCACGGGAGTTGGAGCTAGAGAAAAACGACGGCTACATTCTATCCTTCAATGGCGGGAGACTCATATCCTGCCGCACGGGCGAGATTATCCACGATGTCAAGCTGCCGCTTGAATATCTTCCGGAGATATATGCGCTGTCAAAGAAATATAATGTAAATCTTATGTCCTACGAGGGCGACGACCTCATCACGGAGGAACCTGACGATGAATTCCTCGCGATAGAGGCAAAAATCAACGGTCTGGGAATAAGGAGGGTGGATAATCTGGTGGAATACATAGATTTTCCTATTAATAAATGTCTTATGCTGGGTGAGGGAAACTATCTTGCTGAAGTAGAGAAGAAAGTGCATGCGGCATTATCCGACAGGATGGATGTGTACCGCTCGGAACCGTATTTTCTTGAAATTCTTCCTAAAGGAGTCGATAAGGCTAAATCGCTTGAAAGCTTCCTTGAACGGATCGGCTGTACGAGAAATGAACTTATGGCATGCGGTGATGGGTTCAACGACCTTACGATGATAAAGTATGCAGGGCTCGGCATCGCGATGGCTAATGCGAGGGAAGAGGTAAAGACATACGCCGACTATGTGACGGCATCCAATGATGAAGATGGTGTTGCTTTAGCGATTGAAAACTTTATTTTGCAATAAAATTTTGTTATTTTTTATACAAATTTTAGTGGACTTTACAACTTCATTGTGCTAAAATGCTATTGTGTTGTTGGAATAAACAGAGTCGTGAAACAAACCAACCGGAATATAAAGTGCCTGAGTTTACGGGTGCGATTGCAATTTACAAAAGCTGTATTTATAACTATTTTTGCTGCCGGACGGCGGCGGAACGGAGATTTGTAATGGGTAAGAATTTAAAATCAGAAGCAGTGGATCATCTTTTTGAGGCGATTATGACGTTAAAGAATCTTGATGAGTATTATGCATTCTTTGAGGACGTATGTACGGTTAATGAGTTGTTATCATTATCCCAGCGCTACGAGGTGGCTAGAATGTTAAGACAGAGAAAGACATATCTTGACATTGCCGAGAAGACCGGAGCATCGACAGCTACGATAAGCCGTGTCAACCGCTCCCTAAACTATGGCAACGACGCCTACGACATGGTATTTGAAAGACTTAATATCAAGGATGACGAACAGCAGTAAACATAAATATTCCCGGTATACAGGGCTGTATGCATGTATGCCGGGGATATTTTTATTCGTCCTTTTTTGAATTGAATTCGTCGATGATGTTCTCGACCATCTCTTTTTTGATGTACATATCAAAGCAAAGATAGCAGATGAAGGAAAAGGTCTGAAGGTATTCTTTTTCGTCCTCGTTGTCCACATCGGAGAAACTGCTTTCAGCCTTCTTAAACATTGATATAATGTCCTTGCTTATCTGAGGGAGACGTTCACGCTCTCCCTGATATATTTCTTTATAGATGTGTTCTAACGAAATGCTTCCCTTGCCGCCGAAAAATCTTTCCGTCAGAGGCCCGAGTATGGACTGGATATCGCTTATCGACATAAGAGTCTTAAAATAGTAGATAAACATAAGCGTTATCATATGGTCATGTGAATACTTCTTCTTTACCGGCGGCGGAAGAAGGTTGTTCTTAGCGTAATTGTTAATCATGGTCTTGGTCAGTATCTTGTCCTCCTCGTTGCGCTTGGTGGCCTCAAGATGAGTGTCCATGAAGGTCGTGACCTGATCCATGTATAAATCTATATTCGGTATCTCGCCGGGACGTATATAGTCAAGCTTAGCGAGCTTGTGAAGCATATCGGCAAGATATTCTGAACGTTCAAGTGACATGTTGTAACCTCTTTTCTATGTGACGTAGTTTTAATGTCTAGTTCATTATAACCTAATTGTGAGTCAAACACAAGAAAAACATCATTATATTGAGCAAGAATTAACGTGACTTTTACAGGTTAATGTGGTATTATAGCTTTAAGGACTTTTATAAAAATCGGAGGATATAATAATGGGTATTATTTCTAGATTCAAGGACATAATGGCTGCTAATATTAACGCACTTCTCGATAAGGCGGAGGATCCTGAGAAGATGATAGATCAGTATCTTCGCAACCTTGAGAGTGATCTTGCCAAGGTTAAGCAGGAGACGGCTTCCGTGATGGCAGAGGAGGCTAAGGCCAAGAGACAGTTAGATGAGTGTACTGCTGAGATAGCTAAGATGCAGGGTTACGCAGAGAAGGCTGTTCTTGCGGGGAATGATGAGGATGCCAAGAAGTTCCTTATGAAGAAGAAGGAGCTTGTTGTGAAGCAGACCTCACTTCAGGAGACATATACAATGGCTGCCGAGAATGCGGCTAAGATGCGCCAGATGCACCAGAAGCTGGTAAGTGATATCAGTCAGCTCAACTCCAGAAGAGATGCAATCAAGGCTAAGATTGCCGTTGCCAAGACACAGCAGACAATCAACAAGATTGGTGCAAGTGTTGAGGGTGCAGCGGAGAACCTCTCAGCTTTTGACAAGATGGAGGCTAAGGCTAATAAGATGCTTGATGAGGCTAATGCCATGGCTGAGCTCAATAAGCAGAACGATTCACTTGACGACATTGCACGCAAGTATGAGAGCATGTCAACTCCGGAGGTTGATGATGAGCTCGCGGCACTTAAGGCCAAGATGGGACAGAACTAAACAGGATATTGTTAACGAAAGCACCGCGTGTGACTGGTATGCCGGTTGACGGGGTGCTTTTTTTGTATGATAGGAGATTGAAATGAGTATTTATGATACCTTGAATGAACAGCAGAGGCAGGGGGTATTCACAACAGAAGGTCCTGTGCTGCTTCTTGCAGGAGCAGGTTCGGGAAAGACACGCGTGCTCACGCACAGGATTGCTTATCTGATAGAGGAGAAGGATGTGAACCCTTATAACATTCTGGCGATAACCTTCACTAACAAGGCGGCCGCCGAGATGCGTGAAAGAGTGGACAAGCTTCTTGGCATGGATGCGGGCGGGGCATGGATAATGACCTTCCATGCAGCATGTGTCAGAATACTTAGAAGATACATTGAACGTATCGGTTATGCTAACAGTTTTACGATATATGACACGGACGACCAGAAAACGATTGTGAGACAGATTTTAAAGAAGATGGATTTAGACCCGAAGCAGTATAAGGACAGGGCTGTGCTGTCCGATATATCGAGGGCGAAGGACGAACTTAAGAGCCCTGATGATATGGAACTTGAGTCGGGAGCTAACTATCATGCTAAGATGGTCGCACAGGTGTACCGCGAGTATCAGAGACAGATGAAGGCGAATAATGCGCTCGATTTTGACGATATTATATGCAGGACGGTTGAACTCTTTCAGTCATGTCCGGATGTCCTCGATTATTATGGAGAGCGCTTCAGATATATCATGGTCGACGAGTATCAGGACACCAATATGGCGCAGTTCAAGCTTGTGAGTCTTTTAGCATCACGCTTTAGAAATTTGTGCGTTGTCGGCGATGATGACCAGTCCATATACAAGTTCAGAGGGGCTAACGTGAGGAACATTCTTGATTTTGAGAGTGTGTTTCCTGAGGCGGTGGTCATAAAACTCGAGCAGAACTACCGCTCGACACAGAATATTCTCGATGCGGCTAATTCTGTAATAAAGAACAACAACAAGCGCAAGGATAAGAGCCTGTGGACGGACAAGGGCTCGGGAGAAAAAATTGCATATAACATATACAATACGGCATATGAGGAAGCATATGGGATTGTATCCGATATAAAGAGGAGAGCTGCGGAAGGAAACGCATACAATGATTTCGCGGTTCTCTACAGAACCAACGCACAGTCGAGAGCTCTCGAGGAGAAGTTTGTGGAACTTGGCGTGCCTTACAGAATATACGGAGCTGTGAATTTCTATGCACGAAAAGAGATTAAGGACGTGCTCGCATATCTCAAGACGATAGACAATGCCCGTGACGAGGTGGCTGTAAGAAGAATTATCAATGTTCCTAAGCGCGGAATAGGTCAGACCACAATCGAGAAGGCAGCAGCATACGCGGACGAGAACGGCATGAGCTTCTATGCTGCAGTGGCAAACGGAAGAGACATACCGTCGCTTTCTAAGGCGACGGTCGGAAAACTCGATAGTTTCTGTACACTCATATCGGCATTTAGGGCAAAGGCGGGGCAGCTCTCGATAAAGGAGCTCATATCCGACATTGTGGAGAGCATCAAGTACGAGGAGTACCTCGCCGAGGACGATGAGCCGGACGAGATTGCCGACCGTATGTCCAATATTAATGAGCTCATCTCAAAGGCAGCAGCTTACGAGGAGACGACGGACATGCCGACACTCTCGGGCTTTCTTGAGGAAGTAGCTCTTGTGGCTGATATCGACAATATGGATGAGAACAACAATGTTGTCTCACTTATGACACTCCACAGTGCCAAGGGACTTGAGTTCCCAATCGTGTATCTGGCAGGCATGGAGGACGGAAATTTCCCGAGCTACATGGCGATTTCATCAGGAGACCAGAGCGACCTCGAGGAGGAGAGAAGGCTCTGCTATGTGGGTATAACAAGGGCGAGACAGAGACTTGTGCTGAGCATGGCGAAGCAGCGCATGGTGCGCGGTGAGATGATGTTATGCAAGCCGTCGCGGTTCATAAGGGAAATTCCTGCTGAGCTGCTTGCAGAGAGCGGACAGGGCATAAGAAAGCCGGCATCATTCTCAAACGATGCGAAGGTGAAGGCTGCCGAGAGCGCAATGCGCGCGGCACTTCCGTGGAACAGGCCTGCCTTTTCAATGCAGGACATGAAAAAGGGTGCGCCGCAGGTAGCAGCGAGCGCTGAAGAGCTTGGTTATACCGAGGGTGACAGGGTGAAACATGTAAAGTTCGGAAACGGAACGGTGCAGAAAATCGTCTCGGGCGGCAGGGATTTCGAGGTCACGGTGAACTTCGACACGGCCGGAGTGAAAAAAATGTTTGCATCTTTTGCAAAACTGGTAAAAATTGACTAGATATTTTTGTTATTATATGATAAAATTATTTCTAAGTTTATATATTGAAAATAATTTTTAAATAGAAAGGAAGAATGAGTTATGAATAAGCTTGAAGATTTACTTGCACAGATTAAGAGCAAGGATTTAAAGGACATTAAGGATTTGAAAGATCTCAAGGAGCTCCTCGGAAAGAAGCAGGTTGTTGTCGAGGAGAAGAAAAAGTGCAATCCTTTAGTATGGATTTTAGCTGTGGTAGGCTTCGTGGCTGCTGTTGCGGGCATCGCTTATGCCGTATACAGATATTTCACACCTGACTACCTTGAAGATTTTGAGGATGAGGATTACGATGATGACTTCGAAGATGAGGACGACGAGTTCGAGGACGATTTCTTCGAGGAAGAGGATGAGAAGTCAGATAAGTAATTTCTGATTGAATTTAATAGTGATGACCTGATTGCAATAGGAGGGAAAAAGCCCTCCTATTGTTTTAGTGTGAGATTATGCTGCGGACAAACGAAGAATAATAAATATACATGAAAAGGAGTGTATTAAAGGTGAAAAAAGAGCGCAATGAATTATTGGAGTTTTTAGGAGGTCTGGCAATGCTTGTTGTCGGACTGTATCTTTTTACCAGTAAGGCGACGGTACAGACTTCATTCTTTTCGGGGACATTGAGCCTGCACGGATTTAGTATCAACTCGGGACTGGTTATAATTCCATTTATCATAGGCATTGTATGGCTTTTTGTAAAGCCAAGCTCATTTGGTGCTAAGATAGTTACGGGAGCGGGCGTTCTTATTATCATCGTATCGGTAATCGCGTCGACCACCATAAGACTGCCGAAGATTACGCTGTATGAATGGATATTGTATCTTGTTCTTATATTCGGTGGCGCAGGGCTGCTTGCGAGGGCTCTGTTCGGCGGTGACAAAAAGGAAGGTAAGAAGTAATGAAAAAAGGAGAGCACATAGAAGGAAAAGTAATTTCGGTTGCTTTTCCTAATAAGGGGAAGGTTGTGTTTGAGGACGGCACGGTGACGGTTAAGAATGTCATACCCGGACAGACGCTCGATGTCAGGATAGATAAAGTTAGAAACGGACATGCCGAAGGGACGGCGTGCGCTGTGACAGAGGAGTCGGAGCTTGTCGACGAGAGCATAAGATGCGTGCATTTCGGAAAGTGCGGCGGCTGCGTATACCAGCCGGTGCGCTATGAGGAGCAGCTAAAACTTAAGAGCGCCCAGATTGAGAAACTTCTAGAGCCTGTCGGCGGCGATTATATTTATGAAGGGATAAAGGGAAGCCCTGCCGTGGAGGAGTATCGCAATAAGATGGAATTCTCCTTCGGCGATGAGGTAAAGGACGGTCCGTTAAGCCTTGGAATGCACAAGAGAGGCAGCTTCCACGACATAGTGACGGTCGACGGCTGCCGCATAATGGACGGAGATTTCAGAAGAATATTGGTTGAGACACTCGGTTATTTCTCGGACAGAAATATACCATTCTATAAGAAGATGCAGCATATTGGATATCTCAGGCATCTCCTTGTAAGAAAGGCGAAAAAGACCGGAGAAATCATAGTGGATATCGTGACGACATCGCAGATGGACGCGGCACAGGAAAAAGAGCTTCTTGAGGGCTATGCGGCTCTTATAACGGGACTTGAGAAGAAGGGTGAGCTTGAGGGAAGGCTTGTCGGTGTGCTTCATACCACGAATGACAGCCTTGCCGATGTCGTTCAAAACGACAGAACCGAAGTGCTGTACGGTCAGGATTTCTTCTATGAGGAGCTTCTTGGACTTAAGTTCAAGATAACACCTTTTTCATTCTTCCAGACTAACTCGCTCGGAGCGGAGGTTCTGTATGATACCGTAAGAAGCTATATAGGTGATACCAAGGACAAGGTTGTGTTCGACCTGTACAGCGGAACCGGAACGATAGCGCAGCTTGCAGCGGCGGTTGCAAAGCATGTTGTAGGTGTCGAGATAGTTGAGGAGGCGGTAGAGGCAGCGGGGGAGAATGCTGCTCTTAACGGTCTTGATAACTGCGAATTCTTAGCGGGTGATGTGCTCAAGGTGATTGATGATATAGAAGAAAAACCGGATATATTGATTCTTGACCCACCGTGTGACGGAATACATCCAAAGGCACTGCCTAAGCTCATATCATACGGTGTTGACAGGATAGTATATGTATCCTGTAAGCCAACAAGCCTTGCGCGTGACATGGCGGTGTTTAACGAAAATGGATATTATATGGAAAAAGCAGTTGCAGTCGATATGTTTCCGGGAACGGCAAACACCGAGGTTGTGGCGCTTATTGCCAGAAAAGGTTAAGAAAATAATAAAAATTGCTTGACATTCTGAGCATTTGAATATATTCTATTTACGTTAATTAACGCGGAATATTTTAAATTTAATACTTACTGGTATATTGCACATAAAGGGGTGGGCTCGTCTCATTCCTTTTTCTTGAATACGGCGATAATTTAAACTGGTAAAGTACAAACGCGTTAAAATATAACAAGGAGGAAAATTTTATGAGAAAGTTTTCAAAGCGTGTTCTTGCTGTTACACTTTCAACTGCAATGGTATTTTCACTTGCAGCATGTAACAAGTCGAACAACAATCCTACTGATTCTACAACATCACAGGGTCAGACAGGTGAGTCCACTTCTGCTACAGATGGCAGCAGTGAGACAGGTAACGATGGAGTGCAGACCTATACATACAATTCCTATACGTCAGCACTTGCCAACAACTGGAATCCGCATACATGGGAGTCAAATGCGGATGATGAGGTTTTAAATAGTTATTTATCTTCACCTTTCTGTACAATGCAGATTCTCGATTCTGAGAATGGTGTATATCAGTGGGTATATGAGATGGCAACATCCATCACTGATGTGACGAAGGATCACAAGGATGACCTCACTAAGTACAATGTAACTCTTCCATCAGGCAAGACGGCAGATGAGACAGATGCCGGCTTCGTATTCGAAATCAAGTTAAATCCGGATGCCAAGTGGCAGGACGGAACACCTATCACTGCTGATACATACGTTTACTCAATGCAGCAGTTACTTGATTCTTCCATGAAGAACTACAGAGCTAACCTCTACTACAGCGGTGAGTCCGCAGTTGCAGGTGGTCTTGCATACTATAATTCAGAGTCTCCGCTCTACACTGCAATGGTTCCGGCTTACGGCGATGGAGAGACTCCTGATTACTCTTATGATTTAGACGCAGGTATCGATGCAGGATATGTATATATAAGCGACAGCGCTGATACAACCCTCGGCTATTCTGTGAGCGCTCTCTGGAATGACAATGGTTTAGGAACAGAGGACGGCTATGCAGCAATCACTGACGGTGCAGATGATTACGGCTATACTAAGATTACTGCTGATAACAAGGATACAATCTTCGGATTCATTTCTGAGGCACTTGCAGGCGGCTTCGGTATCACAGATGAGGCTGATGTAGCTAACTACACTAAGGAAATGTTATTCGTAAACGATGGTACATTAAGCGAGAAGGTTGACTGGGATACAGTAGGTCTTTATAAGGTTGATGATTACACAATTCGTTATGTAACTCAGACATATCAGGATCTCAACTATTTCTTAACAAGCTGTACATCAACATGGTTAGTATATGAGCCATACTATGAGGCTGGTAAGGATACAACCGGTACATTAGTAACAACTGATTACAACACTAAGGTTGAGAATACAATGTCCTATGGTCCATACAAGTTAGTTTCTTTACAGAATGACAAGCAGATGGTATTCGAGAAGAATGAGAACTGGTATGGTTACACAGAGGAGAACGGACGTCTTGTTTCAACAACACCTTACCTTGTAGATGGTGAGAATGTTCAGAGATATGTAACAGATAAGATCGTAATCAATGTTATGGATGATAACTCTGCTAAGCAGGCATTCTTAAAGGGTGAGGTTGATGTATGGAGCCCAAGCTCAGACGATCTTTCAACATACTCAACATCAGAGCAGTTATACAAGGTTGATGAGACATACACAATGTCCTTCTTCTTCAACACAAACCTTGAGAAGCTTCAGGAGATGGATCGTTCAAAGGGTAACACTAACTCAGTTGTTCTCTCTAACGTCAACTTCCGTAAGGCTATGTCATTAGGTATTGACCGTACAGAGTGGGTAACAGCTACACCTGGTTACAAGCCGGCTTATGCTATACTTAACAACTTATATTTCTATGATGTATACAATGATCCAACATCTTCATACCGTAACTCCGATGAGGCTATGCAGGCAATCTGCAACCTTTACGAGGTATCTTATGGCGATGGAACACCTTATGCAACTTTACAGGATGCATATAAGTCAATCAACGGTTACAACTTAACAGAGGCTAAGGAGCTTATGAAGACAGCTTGTGATGAGCTTGTTGAAGCAGGTCTCTACACAGCAGGCGAGGATATCGTTATCCGTATCGGTTACAAGAAGGGTGCTCTTGACTCTGCTGATAACAAGCAGGTTGAGCTCTTCAACAAGTACATCAATGCCGCTGCTGAGGGTTCAGGATTTGGCAAGATCACATTAGTAGCAGTTGATAACATCAGCGATCGTTACGTCGATACAGCTAAGGGTGAGTACGCTATCGGCTATGGTGCTTGGGGCGGTGCTGCATTCTATCCATTCAGAAACTTCCAGGTATACTGCGATCCTGATCAGTATTCAGTTCAGGAGATCGGCTGCTGGGATCCTACTACAGAGGAGTTAACACTCGATGTAAATGGTGAGGAAGTTACAATGACATGGCAGGCATGGTCAGGTTCCATGATCGGTTCAGGCGTATACTCAGAGGCTGATTTCTCAACAAAGCTCAGCATCACAGCTCAGTTAGAGGAGAACTTCTTAAAGAAGTACTACAGAATTCCTCTTGCAGGAACAACAGCTTGTACAATGCTCTCATATAAGTGCTCATACTACACAGAGGACTACAACATCATGTATGGCTTCGGTGGACTTGAGCTTATGAAGTACAACTATTCTGATCAGGAGTGGGCTGATTATATAGCAAACAACACATTAAGCTACGAATAAGTCACTTTAACTAATACAGAACAAAACTCAGACTGCGGAGAAGCAGAAGTTCTCCGCAGTTTTTGTTCAGTAACTATGTTTTTCTTTGTTTTGGTTTGGTTACCGCTTAGTGGAAAATTACCAATGATTACTTAGGATAATTGCAATATATTAGTTGCTTTGACAGTGAAAATATATTATAATTTCGTGTAGCTGAACCTAAACAAAGAAATACATTGTTTAGAACCAGTATATAAGTTTAAGGATAAAGTAATAAAAAGGAGAAAGCTCTAATGGGAAAGGCTAAAAAAACCGGCGGACGAAGAAGTGGAATGGGTAAATACGTTGTAAAACGTATTGTATTGATGTTTTTTACATTTTTCATCATTTCCACGATTTGTTTTATGTTAGTACGATTACTTCCTAGAGAGCTGCCTACGGATAAGGTTCAGGCGGCTGCTATTCAGGAAAGATGGGAGGCACTTGGTTACAATAAACCATTGCTTGTCCAGTATGGTATATATCTGAAGAATATTTTTACCAAGTGGGACTTCGGTACGTCATGGTACATTCAGTTCAGACAGCCTGCATGGGACGTACTTACAAGCAGACTTTTACCTACCGTTCTGGTGAACCTGTATTCACTTTTACTTTCCATTCCTTTAGGAATAGGACTTGGTATATTTGCCGCTATCAAGAAGAATAAATGGCAGGATTCATTGATAAGTACACTTGTCATGGTATTTATCTCTGTACCTAGCTATGTATATGCATTTTTGGTTCAGTACTTATTTTATTTCAAGCTTGGCTGGCTTCCGCTTATGGTGTACTCCATCAACGACGCAGGCGGTTCATGGCTTACAGGCAAGATGTTCCACAGTATGATCGCACCTATTCTTGCACTTTCCTTCGGTGAGATTGCAGGCTTATGCCGATTTACAAGAGCAGAGCTTACCGAGACACTGACATCAGATTATATGCTTCTTGCGCGTACTAAGGGACTTACCCGTGGACAGGCAACTGTAAGACATGCGCTCAAGAATGCGATGGTACCGATACTTCCTATGATTATCTCAAGCTTTATCGGAATCATGGGTGGTTCAATGATTATCGAGCAGATTTTCTCAATTCCGGGCGTTGGACAGTTGTATATCAAGTCCATTACTCTGTTTGACTACGATGTATTTATGATGGATAGTATTTTCTATACATTTATAGGTCTTTTGGCAAACATCGTTGTAGATATAAGCTACGGCTTTATTGATCCTAGAATAAGAATGGGGGAGAAATAGTATGCAGGACAACAAATTAAACTATGAAAACATCCCATTGGAGAAATTCGAATTTGTTCATGATGGTGATAGGATTTCCGATAAGAAGTTTGAGGATAAGCCTATCAGCTACTTTAAGGACGCATGGATACGTTTCCGCAAGAACCGTGCCAGCGTTATTGCGACGGTTATAATTGCACTTATCGTACTTTTCGCATTTATAACACCTCTGTTTATCAGAAATTACGACTCGAGATTTATGGACGCATATTATGCAAAGAAGGGTCCAAGAAACGAGTTTTTGTCACAGTTTGGAATAGCAAATGGTTCCGTTGCGCGTAAGTTCTCGGATAAGGGTCTTATCAAGGCAGTCGCTATCGGTATGGGCGCTGAGGATCACGAGGGAAATGGCAATGTGACACTCGAGGAAGGACTCGCAAGCAAGTATCAGCCGATTATTGAAGGCTCAATAGGAGAACCTTCGATAACATACGATGCTGCAAAGAAGGAAAAGAAGGTATATGGTGCCAATATTGATACTTATCTTGAAGTCGGCTTCATGTACAGCAGTATTGAGCAGTCAGAGTACAATGATATTTTAAGATATCAGGAGGAGACGGGAATTCAGGTTTTATATCCTCTTGTTGCGGATAATGAATGGAATTTCGATGCGTTAGATGCCAACTACTGGTATAAGACGAAGAAGGGTACTCCTGTTTATATCGATAAGAATGGAAAAGCCAAGACTATCGAGTACGGAGAGGGAATGGTCTTAGAGGACAATTATGTCCGCGATGCAGATGGCAATCCTGTTTACTTTGAGTATACCGGCGGTGGAAGCTTCGATACCGCACAGTACAAGGTAAGAGTTCTCTACTATAATTACTATCAGTACAAGAATGGATTTACTCCGCAGTATATTCTCGGAACGGACAGCCAGGGATATGACCTCGCACTCAGACTTGCAGATGGTATCAAGCTGAGCTTGCTTGTGGCAGTATGTGTATCGGTTGTCAACTTCATAATCGGTGCCGCTTATGGTGCTATTGAGGGCTATTACGGCGGAACGGTTGATATCGTGTTAGAGCGAGTTACAGATGTATTGAGCGGTGTTCCGTTCATCATCGTTGCCACATTGTTCCAGTTACACCTTGCTTCAAAGCTCGGACCGGTTGCCTGCCTTATTTTTGCTTATGTACTCACAGGATGGATTGGTACAGCTTCAAGAGTTCGTACACAGTTCTACAGATTTAAGAATTCAGAGTATGTTATGGCGGCAAGAACACTTGGCGCGAAGGACAGAAGACTTATCTGGAAGCATATTTTCCCTAACTCATTGGGAACAATAGTTACCTCAGCGGCACTGTCAATTCCAAGTGTAATCAATTCAGAGAGTATGTTAAGTTATTTGGGTATCGTTAAGCTCGGCACAGCTTCCACGACTTCACTCGGTAACCTTCTTGCTGAGGCACAGGGTATCTGGACTAACTACCCTCATCTTATGATATGCCCTGCTTTAGTGCTTTCGTTACTTATGATATGCTTTAACTTGTTCGGTAATGGATTAAGAGATGCATTCAATCCATCGCTGCGTGGTGTGGAGGAATAATATATGGATAAGATATTAGAAGTTAAGAACCTGAAAGTTTCCTTCCGTACACAGGGAGGAACCGTTAAGGCTGTTAGAGATATTTCGTTTGACCTTGAAAGAGGTAAGACACTTGCAATCGTTGGAGAGTCCGGCTCAGGTAAGTCAGTTACATCCAAGGCAATCCTCGGTATCCTTGCCGGTAACTCCATTATCGAGGGTGGAGAGATACTGTATGATGGAAAGGATTTATTATCCATTACTGAGGATGAGATGTACAAAATCAGAGGTGATAAGATATCGATGATTTTCCAGGATCCATTGTCCTCCCTCAATCCTATTGTAAAAATCGGACGTCAGATTACAGAGGCGATGCTTCTCAAGAATAAGGCGAACAGAAAAGAAGCGAGAAATGAATTCAACTCCCTTCTCAAGATATTGAAGAGCAACATGATTGCGGCTCAGGGAAGTGGCTCAGAAGCAGAAATCACAGAAATGGTAAAGACTTTTGACGGTTTTGCAACTCTGTCGACAAAGCTTGAGATGCCGTACAATGATGCCATGGCAAATGCCGAGGAAATCAAGGCATCGGTTGAGGATCTTCTTTTCATGGTCGAGAAGAAGCAGAATCCTGATGTTAGAGAGAAGCTTACAGATTATGTCCTGATGCTTCAGAAGGTTCAGAACGAGTTTATCGAGGATGAGCATGCTGCAAAGCTTACAGAGCTTCTTGATAAATGCAAGAAAGAGAAGGACAGCTATCCAAAGAAGGCACAGGAGAATGTCACGCTGTCTGCTTCACTTGAAAAGCTGTTAAATGATACAGTCAAGCTTATGGATGACATTATCAACCAGCCAAGACCTAATTTCTTCAGAATAGGTTACTATAAGCTTAAGGGAAAGGATTGCAGCATCAAGGGAAAGGGTGTTGAGAAACTCAATGAGGAGGCGCTTGCATTCCTCAACGATAACTTCATGAACCATTTCCTTGAACTTGAGGATAACGGTATACGCTATTCATTTGAAAATGCACTTGAGAACAAGAAGAAGCTTCTTCCTAAGCTTGAGGGGGCTAAGAAGTACTACGAGGGCAGTTTCACAAAGGCTGAGGCTAAGAGCTATGCGAAGACTCTTGCTGATTTAGTTCCGGCGTCCATCGACCAGCTTGAAATCAACAAGGACAGTGTTGCATATACATTCAGAACCAGTCTTAATAAGGCTATTGATAAGTATTTTTCTGCTCAGAAAACCAACCCGAAGGAGGAGGCAAGATTTGCAAAGCAGTCTGCCAAGAGAGAAAAGCTTATTGCAAAGGGCAAGAACGTAGACTGGAAGGTTGTTCCGAAGTCAGTTTACGACTTAGACGAATTGAAGAATAATATAATACATGTAGTCACACGTCTTGAGGACAAGTATAAGGCGGAGATAGCAGCTGCAGAGAACTTCGATGTTGAGGCAAGAGGAATAGAAATCGTCGATTTCTTCAAGGCTAAGGCTTCGCAGGTTGTATATAAGGTAACTAAGGCGATGGCGAAGGAGAAGGCAATCAAGCTTATGGAGGAAGTTGGTATCCATGAGCCTAGACGCAGATACAATCAGTATCCGTTCGAGTTCTCAGGTGGTATGAGACAGCGTATTGTTATCGCGATTGCGCTCGCTGCAAACCCTGACATTCTTATCTGTGATGAGCCTACAACGGCACTTGATGTTACCATTCAGGCACAGATACTTGAGCTTATCAACCAGTTGAAGGTTGAGCGTAACCTTTCCGTTATCTTCATCACACATGACCTTGGTGTAGTTGCAAACATGGCTGATGAGATTGCCGTTATGTATGCAGGTAAGATAGTTGAGTACGGAACAGCACAGGATATCTTCTATGACCCGAGACATCCGTATACATGGGCTCTCCTTTCCTCAATGCCGGATCTTGATACGAGCGATAAGCTCGATGCTATTCCGGGTACACCGCCAAATATGATTTATCCACCTGTTGGTGATGCTTTTGCGGACAGAAATAAGTATGCCATGAAGATTGACTTCGAGAAGCAGCCGCCTATGTTCAAGATAAGTGATACACACATGGCAGCTACATGGTTACTTCATCCTAATGCACCGAAGGTCGAGATACCTAAGATTATTACGGATCGTATTGCAAGAATGAAACAGAAAAGCGCAGGAGGTGAAATCTAATGGAAGATAAGAATCAGGAGGTTTTACTTCGCGTCGAAAATCTTTGTCAGTATTTCGGCCCTACTAAGGCAGTGGATGGCGTAAGCTTCGACATTAAGAAGGGTGAGGTTTTCGGTCTTGTTGGTGAGTCCGGCTGTGGTAAGACTACAACAGGACGTTCCATTATCAAGATTTATGATATTACAAGCGGTAATATATATTTCGAAAACCAGAGAATATGTGCCGGAACAGGAAGCTATAAGCTTGCGATTGAGAATGCGAAGGCAGAGGCTAAGAAGGCAGTAAAGGAGTTGGACGAGGATTCTAAGAAAAATCCTTCCAATGCAGATGCCAACAATAAGAAAAAGGCTGAGATTAAGGCAAATCTTGACAAGACAATAGCTGAGAATAAGGCGCAGATAAAGAGCGCCGTGTTCGACCATAAGAACTGCGACAAGGAATACTCAAAGAAGCTTGTAGCTGAGGTGAATGAAAGATATAAGAAGGCTATGGCTGAGGCTGGAAATGACAGCGCAAAGTTAGCTGAATTAAAGAAGAAATATAAGGATGAATTAAGAGTAGCAAAGAATACTCGTCTTATTACCAAGATACAGATGATTTTTCAGGACCCTATAGCATCACTCAATCCGCGTATGACAGTGCGCGAGATTATTGCTGAGGGACTTGTAATCAATGGAATAAGGGACAAAGAGTTCATTGACGAGAAGGTGTATGAGATACTTGAGATGGTAGGACTTGTAAGAGAGCATGCGGGACGTTACCCACATGAGTTCTCAGGTGGTCAGCGTCAGCGTATCGGTATCGCACGTTCTGTTATCATGAGACCGGATCTGCTCATTGCGGACGAGCCTATTTCAGCACTTGACGTATCCATTCAGGCGCAGGTTATTAATCTTTTGAATGATCTGCGCGAGAAGCTCGGTCTTACTATCTTATTTATCGCACATGATTTGTCGGTTGTTAAGTATTTCTCCGACAGAATCGGTGTAATGTATTTTGGTAATATGGTAGAGCTGGCTTCCTCAGATGAGTTATTCGCTCATCCGCTGCATCCTTACACACGCTCGCTGCTTTCGGCTATTCCGCTTCCGGATCCGGATGCCGAGAAGAACAGGGTTCGTATAACCTATAACCCTATTGCAGAGCATGACTATACAGTTGATAAGCCGTCGATGCGTGAGGTTGTTCCGGGACATTTTGTATATTGTAACGATGCAGAAGAGGCACGTTACCGTGAGGAACTTGGTAAGTGAAAAAAATTACTAAAAATAAAATAATATCATATAGTGTCATTGCAGCGGTAGGTCTGCTGATGTCATATGTTTTTCTGAGGCTCAGGTCATTCGGAGCTTTGACATCACCTGCCGAGAGATACATGATGCTGGCTGATGGCTTTACTATTCCGGGTATCTCGTTTCTGATGTTTGGAGCTTTGATATGGGTGGCAGGTCTTGGGGCACTGGACGGTCTCGCCTTCGTAATGAAGGGACTTGTGAGGAGACTTATTCCGGGGTCGCGCCTTAACAGCGATGATAACGAGAGTTATTATGAGTATATCCAGAAGAGGCGCGCGAAAAAGACCAAAGCTCATATGCCGTTAGTTCTGGTCGGAGCCGCGTATACTGTGGTGGCGGTGATATTTATAATATTATTTTGTTGCCTTGGGTATTAAAGCACATTTTTACGGA
>CAMEEX010000005.1 GCA_945915235.1 uncultured Clostridia bacterium
ATATCGCGACTTTTTGGAGAAGCTTAGATGTTCTTGGGACTCTGTTCACTGTCAAGCCACAGTCAGCATGGAGGCTGACTGAGTTGCAAACAGCCATGGAAGGCTGGTTTTGCAACGGTGGCAGGCGCTTATAAAAAACATATATCAGAGTCCTTAGAACATCTTGCTTCGTACAATCGGAGTCGATATGCATAAATATAACACGTTATACATTCAGAGATTAAATCGGCATGTTTTGGCACATTAATATTATACGAAAAAAAGGAGGCTTACCATGTACACTCTTCCAAAAGACCCGGTCATGCTTTTAAGCTTCGTGAATATGAAGCTTCGCGACGAATTTTCAAGCCTTGACGAGCTCGCCGCTGCCTGCTCGACTACGGCACAGGAGATTAAGGACGCACTGGGGAAAATTAATTATGAGTATAATGAAGGGCAGAACCAGTTTAAGTGATGTGCTATAGCGCATCTGATTTTATATGCCTTTAACACAAAAAGCAGGCTGTATAATACAGCCTGCTTATTTGGTATCTGTAAATTGTATTTAATTCATCTATAAATTGATTTATATTTCCCCTACCTGTGATGATACTACCCAGTATCCGCTATGACTATTGCCAACACGTTCGATAATATTTTGTGCTTTCATTTTTCTTAAATAATATTTTACACGATTAACATTCCACCCAAGCTCCATCGCATAATCCCTTTGTGACATAGATGGATTATTTTTTACAAGTAAAAGTATGGTTTTATCTTCATCGGATAATACTAATTCATTCTTTTGGGTAGTTTGGTGCGTTTGGGTGGTTTGGGTAGTATTCACATTGACACCAAACTCACTTTCCACTCTTCTATACATATTTACCCTAAAATCTCCGTCAAAATCAATCAACTCTGGCTTAGGCAATCCATACTCTTCACACGCCTCAAACAATCTTGGTATTCCTGTTCCCCATTTCTCAATAATTTTCATATATGCAAAAGCTCTTGCGATTGCCGGATTTCTCGGTTTTGAATAACCTTCCATCATTTTAGAAATAGTAACATTGTTTAAGAGCATTCCAGGAGAAGTAACTTCCAACCTGTCATCAAATAATGCAATCTGTATGTTTCCCGGCTCAACATAACTGCGATGCGCCACTGCATTAGCTATTATCTCACGAATACTGTCTGTTGGAAGTTCATATATATCTTGTCTGTACATGCCTCTTATTGACATACCCATATTAATCTTTTCAAGAACATACTGATACGCTGCCTCCATCTGAGCTTGAATAGAACCATCAAATTCACGCCTGTCAACAAAATGTGCCCTGTTAGTTCCCTTAAATATTCCACATTGAATTACAGGCTGCTGTAACATCTGTCCGGTCAACAGCGCATAAGCGTTAGTGGGATATACATTTCCTTCCTCTTCCTTTAACACACCCCACGAAATTAATACATTTTTGGTCACATCTTTAATCTTTGCTTTTTCACTCTCCTGCCATGTATTCTTTAGTGCGGTTTCTTTCATATCCTTGCATAGTCTCTCAATTTCACTATCTGTTACGGTCATATTATGACATATCTCACAATCAAAATAACGATTTTGTCCCTCCAAAATCAACTCTTTCAACATATATCCTTCCACATGCCTGGTAGTTCCGGATACTCTCACATAAGTCCCATCTGTCATACCCTGTGATTTGATAAAATACGGACGCTGTACACCTGGGAAAATTTCAACTACGATAATTGTCTTACCTTTAACTGTCTGTAAAGCTACATCAGGTCTAATAACAGGCTCGCAAGCATCAGAAATTGCATTGGTAATGGCGTCAATAGTCTTATAAATATTATCAACGTCCATTCCTACAATATCCAATGTCTTATCATCTATACCAAAGACAATTTTGCCACCCCTGCCATTAGCAAAAGCTACAACTGTTTTCATATATTTTTCACTTCTATCCGGTACAGTTACCTTATACTCAATGTTCTTTTTCTCTCCTGAAAATAATGTTTCTTGTTCCATATCATCACCTCGTCTTTCTGACCGAGAGTCTTCTGCGTCTGTACTTTTTTCTGACTCATATATTTCTCCGTTTCATGGTTTTATTGGGATTTCCGGTATTTACAAATTCTATCTTTATTTTAAATTATTTTTTACAACAAAACAACAACAAATACATTGACACAACATCATTAATCTTGAATTTCAACGAAATTTCCCATTTACATAAAAAGACTGCCGCTATTAACGATAAATTTTAAAAATTCACCGCCAACACGACAGTCTTTTTATATTTTATGCCTTTTTCAACAGAATACACTTACCTGAGCCGGAAAGAACCGTCCCTTGGGCTTGCCCACGGCTTACGCCACAGGCTTCTCCGTTCTCGCAACAAGTCCTTCCGCCGGGTCGACATCAATCACTATCTCATCGCCCGCATCGACATTTCCCGAGAGAATAAGCTTTGCAGAGAGCGTCTCGACCGTCTTTTGAAGGTATCTTCTAAGAGGTCTTGCACCATACATAGGGTCATAGCCGTTCTCTACGATGTAGTCCTTGGCTGCGCCTGTGAGGCGTATCGTAACCTCCCTTTCAGTAAGTCTCTTGTTGAGGTCGGCAACCATGAGATCAATGATGCCTGTGATGTTGTCCTTTGTGAGAGGCTTGAACATGATTATCTCATCAAGTCGGTTGAGGAACTCAGGTCTGAAGCTTGCCCTGAGCTCACCCATGACAGCCTTCTCACACTCCGGGCTGAAATTGCCGTTCTCGTCGATGCCGTCAAGCATGTGTACGGAACCGATATTCGAGGTGAGAATGATGATCGTGTTCTTAAAGTCCACTGTACGTCCCTGTGAGTCGGTGATACGTCCGTCATCGAGAACCTGTAAAAGCACATTGAATACATCAGGGTGTGCCTTCTCAATCTCATCAAAGAGCACAACCGAGTAAGGCTTTCTTCTGACAGCCTCAGTGAGCTGACCACCCTCCTCATAACCTACATATCCTGGAGGCGCTCCGATAAGACGCGATACGGAATATTTCTCCATATACTCACTCATATCAAGTCTCACGATATTCTTCTCATCGTCAAACAACGCTTCGGCAAGTGCCTTTGCAAGCTCCGTCTTACCTACACCGGTAGGTCCTAGGAACAGGAAGGAACCGATAGGCTTCGATGGGTCTTTTATGCCCGCCTTTGAACGAATAATCGCCTCCGTTACTTTTGTAACGCCCTCGTCCTGTCCGATAACCCTCTTGTGGAGTATCTCATCGAGGTGAAGTGTCTTGTTTCTCTCACTCTCGTTTAATTTTGCCACAGGGATACCTGTCCAGCGGGAGATAATCTTCGCAATCTCCTCGTCGGTAACGCTCTCATGCACAAGAGAGAGCTCCTTCTGCTTTACGATATTCTCCTCAGCCTCTATCTGTTTCTTAATCTCAGGCAGGCGACCATACTGTAACTGTGCTGCCTTCTCGAGGTCATAATTTCTCTGTGCTATCTCAATCTGGCGGTTCACATCATCCAGCTCCTCACGAAGCTTGCTGATGCGGTCAACCGCTGCCTTCTCGTTATCCCACTGAGCCTTGCCCGACGCAAACTGCTCTCTGAGTGTGGCGAGCTCCTTCTGGAGATTTTCAAGACGCTCACGACTCAGATTGTCGTCCTCCTTCTTGAGCGCTGCCTCCTCAATCTCTAGCTGCATAATCTTACGCTTTAACTCATCGAGCTCGGCAGGCATGGAGTCAAGCTCCGTCTTAATCATCGCACATGCCTCATCTACAAGGTCAATCGCCTTATCCGGCAAAAATCTGTCGGTAATGTATCTGTTTGAAAGTGTAGCCGCTGCGACAAGCGCACCGTCCGTAATCTTAACTCCGTGATAGAGCTCATAGCGCTCCTTGATACCACGAAGGATTGATATTGTATCCTCAACCGTCGGCTCATCAACCATTACCGGCTGGAAACGACGCTCAAGTGCTGCATCTTTTTCGATATATTTGCGGTACTCGTCAAGCGTGGTCGCACCTATACAGTGAAGCTCACCCCTTGCAAGCATAGGCTTTAACATGTTGCCCGCGTCCATCGCACCCTCGGTCTTACCTGCGCCGACGATTATGTGGAGCTCATCGATAAAGAGGATAATCTTGCCCTCGCTCTTTTTTACCTCCTCAAGAACCGCCTTCAGACGCTCCTCAAACTCACCACGGTACTTAGCACCCGCAACGAGCGCACCCATATCCAGCGAGAACACCGTCTTGTCCTTGAGCCCGTCAGGCACATCACCGCGCACGATACGCTGTGCAAGTCCCTCGACAACCGCAGTCTTACCTACACCCGGCTCACCTATGAGAACAGGGTTGTTCTTCGTCTTACGGGAGAGGATACGAATGACATTTCTTATCTCGTTATCCCTGCCGATAACCGGGTCGAGCTTCTGCTGTCTTGCCCTCTCGACAAGGTCAACGCCGTACTTTTTGAGCGTGTCGTAGGTCGCCTCCGGGTTATCGCTTGTAACCTGCTGATTTCCCCTTACACTCTGCAATGCCGTCAAAAATCTGTCCCTCGTGATGCCGTACTCCTTAAATACCGCCTTTATCGCATTGTTAGGATATGCGATAAGTGTGAGGAAAATATGCTCGACGGACACATACTCATCACCCATCTTCTTAGCCTCGTCCTCCGCGGATACGAGCACCTTGTTGAGCGACTGGCTTATCATAAGCTGAACGTCACCCGACACCTTCGTTTTCTGCTCCAACGCCCTCTTGGCGCGGTCTATAAACGACGGAAGATGTATTCCCATCTTCTCCACAAGTTTTGCAATAAGACTGTCATCTATGGTAAGAAGGGAGTACAAAAGATGTTCTTCATCAACTTCCTGATTACCGTATTCATAGGCAAGCTTCTCACAGTTGTTGAGAGCTTCCGCTGATTTCTGTGTAAACTTATTAATGTTCATAGTGAATACTCCTTTCGTTGTAAACATTTATCAAAAGCACAAAATGAAAAACGCTTCTTTTTGGCGTGTTTCCTGTATAAAACTTAGAATATCTTAATCAGTGTTTTTTACTGATTTAAATATTTGTTTCATACTGACATCTGCAATTATTCCGGGAAGTGGTTTTATTACGCACAACCCCTTGCATCTGTTCTAGATGTAATATAACACGCCTTATTAGCACTGTCAAGAGATGAGTGCTAATTTAATTATAAAAAAAATATAAACAAAAAATAACACCGCAGCAATCCCTGCCGCGGTGCTGCAAAATCGCCTAAAACGCTAGGAACCGTCCCCCACCGCTTAAATCAAAAACGGAAGCATATATGTCGGCCGTAGCTTCAACATTCCATCTGAGGACACATCTTTTTGTGAAACCAGATATCGTTCACCCACGCACTTTGAGTATTTTCTCACAAATTCGTCGATTGACTCATGTTTCTTCACGGAAGACGATTTTACCTCTATAGGAATGACCTTATTTTTCTGTGTAATCAAAAAATCCACCTCATATCCATGTGTGCTATTCTCTTTTTTCCAGGTGTGATAATAAAGCTCTCTGTTTTTTGCCGCAAGTATCTGTGCAACAGCATTTTCAAACAGATATCCCAAATCAATATCCAGTTTATCGCTCAACAGCATTTTATAAATATCACTTCTCACGCCGTCGGCATCATCAAACAGCATTGTGGTAAACAGACCTACATCTGACATATACAATTTAAAACTGTCCGCTTTTCTTGTCTGAGAGAGCGTTGCGCTTGGTTTGGCAACATCATAACATGGAAGAACAATTTTTGAGTCAATCAAATCATAAAGTCTCTCCTCGTCCTTTCTTGTCTTTTGCTTTCCCGTTGCTGCCGTAATCACAAATCTTTTTCTTTTTAAAACAAGCTGGCTCGGAACAGACCTGTACATATCCGACAGGCGGCCTGAGGCATCTATTTTCTTTAAATCTTCCATATATAAATCAATAATTTTTCTTTTTACCTTGTCAACATAGTCAAAATTTTTCTTTTGGATATACGCCTCAACAGCCTGCGGCATTCCGCCCACAGCCATATAAAGCCTGAAATTTCTCATAAGGCTCCTGTTTGTAGCATCTCCAACAGCCATTCCACTATCACATATCTGCTTTATTATGTCGGCGTTTCCATCTGTAGCCCACAAAAATTCTTCATAATCCATCGGATACACATTGATTTTGTGTTCTTCCGACGGTATCGTAATTCCCTTTACATTCTTTTTAATGGAGATAAGTGAGCCCGTTTCAATATAATCATACCTTCCATCTTTGACAAGATATTTGATTGCCTGTCTGGCTTTTGGATAAAGCTGTATTTCATCAAATATAATCACTGAACTGCGCTCAACCAAATTCACGCCTGTCTCCGCCTGAAGCCGCAGGAAAAATAAATCAAGCTTTGCTATGTCCTTGAACACGTCAAGCATTTCCCCGGTTATATTTGCAAAATCAATCTTTATATATGATTTATATTCGTTTCTGGCAAATTCCTCTGCGATAGTTGTTTTTCCTACACGCCTTGCCCCTTCTAACAGACAGGCATAGCTCCCGTTGTATTCTCTCTTCCACTCAAGCAAGCTGTCGTAAGCCTTTCTTTTAAACATGAAGCCCTCCATTTCTGAAAAGTATAATTATTTCAAGTTCTTTCAATAATAAAAGTATAGTTTTTTCAAGCTAATTTTATTCAAAAAGTATAGTTTTTTTAAGTATTTATATCAATAAAAGTATAGTTTTTTCACATTTATTTAATTTAAAAAGTATAATTATTTCAAGTTTTGTAAATTAAAAGAACACCGCGGCAATCTCTGCCACGGTGCCCCGCCTATTGTGAAACAGTAAATAAAGCATAAAAATACTCTTTTCGTTCCATCAATTCATGGAATTTTCCGCTCTCAATTATCTCGCCGTTTTTCAAAACAATTATCTCATCATAGCGTTTCATCTGCGCCTCATCTAAGGTGTGGGTGACAACAATTCTGGTTATGTCCGATAAATCCAGAATATTATCGGATACCTCGTGTGCCGTCTTAGCATCTAACGCGGCTGTCGCCTCATCGACCAGCAGCACGGAGGATTTTCTTAGGAGACTTCTGGCAATGGAAATACGCTGCTTTTCTCCACCTGATAGTCCGTTTCCGTTTTCCCCGCAAAGATAATTTTCACCCCGCTCTGAAACGAGTTCCCTTAAATGAGCCTTATCGACAGCCCTGTCGATCTCTTCCTTAGGAAACTCGCGGAACATGGAGACATTGTCCTTTATGGAAGCATTAAACACAAATACGTCCTGCTGTATGACCGACATCATATCGTACAAGGATTCCTGTGAGATGTCCGTAAGTTCAACTCCGTCAACCAGTATATTTCCCTTATAATTGGTGTTTGAAGCCATAATCAGATTGAGCAAAGTGGATTTTCCGCTTCCGCTGCCGCCCACAATGGCATAGGATTTTCCTGCCTCGAACTTTACGGAAATATGGTGAAGAATTTCCTTTTCCGCCTCATATCCAAAGCTCACATCTTTAAATTCTATTTCATTATTAAGCGCCGTGAGTGTCCTGTTTCCTGAGACTGTGGGATTTTTCTCCAGCGCGTCCGCAAGCTTTCCTACCAGACCTAAAGCAGCCTTACGGCTTGCCAGCAGTCCGGGCAATGTCGCAACAGGCTGAATTATATAATTCATAAGATTTACAAACATGATTACCATACCGGGTGTAAGCCCATTCCCGGTTCCTGCCAGATATGCACCCGCCAGAAAGACACTCAACTGGGCAAATATTCCGGTAACTGCACCAATCATGCCAACCATTCTTTTAATCCGCTCACATATATATTTTTCCTTCTCCAAGGTCTGATTATTTTTCTTAAATAATTCAAAAATTTCCTTCTCCGCCTTGAAGCTCTTCACAACCGAGAAACCACTGAGGCAATCGTGCAGCGCCGCCGTGAAATTCTTATTGCAATCTGACACACGCACCTGTGCAGCCGACAATCTGTCTCCAGTGAACAGCGAAGCTATAAGAGGTAGTGCTGTAACACCTATGGCAATCACGGTCAAAAGAGGTGAATAGAAAAACATCATTATGAGCGCCCCGACAAAGGTTACCATCATGGTAATCATCGATAGTTGATTGCTTAAATAGCTATTTTCAATAGTTGTGGTGTCATTGGTGAGTGCCGACACATAGACCGCCGTGCTCTCATCGCGGAACGAAGAAATGCTCTTTCCGACAAGAATAATAAATGCATAGTCCTTATACTGCTGTGCCGCACGCTTCAGATACCGCGGCTGCGCCATATAGTCCAATAATTTTAGCGCAATATATAAAAAAATAAATCCAATACATATTATAAGCAGTGTCTGTAACGGCAGGGCTGTGTCCGTCCCTGAAGCCGCATCGATAAGCTGCTGTGTAATCCATGATATAATCAAACTCAGTGTGCCTACTGCCAGCGCGGCAAATACGGACAACGACAGCGCCGGAATATTTCCCCTGTAAAATTGTGACATAAGCTGTTTTTTAATACTCCTCTTTTTCATTTTCCACTATCCCCCTCCATAATTTTAATAATTCCTCATCATTAAATGCCTCCAGTGCAGCTTCAATTCCCATCATTGCCGTTGTGCCAATGTCGTCATACGCGTTTGCTTTTTCCTTTAATTTCACAAATTTTATCCTGCTCATGTCATAATTCGGACACGCATCAAATTTATCCGCTATATTTTTTGCCCTTAAAAGTGATTTTTTCGCCTCCTCCGCTTCTCCCAAACATTTCTGCACCCATGAAATATGTGCTAGAAATACACATTCCATTTTGTCAAAAAAACTGATTTTATCTGCATTTTTCAATCCCGAAATTACCTGTATCCCCCATTTAAGAATTGCTTTCGCTGACTCATAATCTTTTTTGTTATAAAATAAATTGAAATAGCCGGTGATGGTGCGAATCAGCGCAATCACATGTTCCAAAAGTGCATTTGCCAGATACTCGTGTGCATCTTCGTCGCATCGTTTTTCTGCCACCACAATAACTCCTATCAAATCATTATACAGACCACCGGCATTATTTTCCTTCAATATCTCAATCGCCCTATCGCTCTCTCCAAGGCTTAACAAAATCTCTGCAATGCTGCCACATATAACACTCTCATTTATCTTCGGATCAGTGTTCTGTGAAATCAATATCCTGCTATTTTCATATAGCTCCAGCGCCCTGTTTAGGAGAGCTTTCTCACTCGTCTCAATTCCAAATACCATATACAAAACTGCACTATTATATACAACATCAAAGTTGTTGGGATATTTTTTCAGGGCCTTTTCCGCCTCTGTAAGTCCTTCCCTGTTCTTCTCATGCCGGTAGTCCTTCAGGCGCTGTACACTTTTTGCTATGTGATTATCCTTCATCTCATAGCCTAAAAGCACATCGACCGATGTGTCAAAAAAATCTGCTATCTCCATCACCGTATTGAGCTCCGGCTGTGAAAGCCCCGCCTCCCACTTATACACCGCCCCTGTTGTGACACCCAGCACCTCAGCCAGCTGCTCCTGCGTCAGGGAGCGCTGTTTTCGTAAGTTTCTGATGTTCTCTGCCAATTTGTTTGTCATGCTGTTCCTCATTTCTGTTTTTTACTGTTTTATATGTTCTTTTCACACTTTCCTCCTGTCTGACTCTGATTATAGCAGACCGTCGGCTTAACATGAACACACTGGTCATACAATTACGAGGGAGATTTTTATACCGTTGGTATGATATTTAATAAAATTTTGAATTTCAAAAAGGCACCGCAACAATCTCTGCCGCGGTGCCCCAAAATCAAACTCATCATTCAATTTTATTCGTAATGCTTTTTATGCTTACCTGAAGTATGTTCCTCCTCGCCATTCTCAGCGGTAAGATTAACCTTCTGCTGTACTTTTCTCTTTTTCAATGGGTGTTTTGGATTTTTGTCCATATATATCGCTTCTTTCTATAAAAAATATTAATTAGCCCTCGATGGAAATGTATCTATTGTTCTCAACAGCCTTGGCATCCTTCTTAGGAACAACAAGTCTTAAAATACCGTCCTCGTATTTAGCCTTGATGTCGTCCTGTGTAACGCCATCGCCTACATAGAAGCTACGGCTCATCGAACCGGCGTAACGCTCTCTCCTGATATACTTGCCATGCTTATCCTGCTCGTCCTTGTCAAGACCCTTAGCGGCGCTTATGGTAAGATAACCATTCTCAAGCTTTGCGTTTATCTCATCTTTCTTAAATCCAGGGAGGTCAATGTCTACCTCGTAGCCTGCATCAGTCTCCTTCACATCTGTCTTCATCACATGTCCTGCATGCTTACCATACAGAGCCTTGTCAACCTCTGGGAATCCAAAGTCCATCCAGTCATCATTAAATAAGTTCTCTCCAAAAATACTAGGCATTAACATAAGTCATCTCTCCTTTTCCTAAAAACAAACCTAAATTTTATTACCTTGTTTTCTTGGTTATTTTATTTTTGGAACCGGGATGTTTCAGGAACATCAAGGTTTTCATTTCTTTTTCTTACCCCTTTTTGTTCCTTTCCTTTGTTCTGAATACGTTATACATCTTTTTATTAGCACTGTCAAGAGGTGAGTGCTAATAAAATTATAAAAAATATATTAAGCATTTATTAACAGGCTTTTGTCTCCAAAGCTTTTTATCTGCTATTCAAAAATCAAATGCATATTAGAATGTCTTCGAAGTGAATTTTTATCCTTTTCTATATATTTCCATGTCTCCTTGTAGGTACCCGAAACAGCTACAGACTCATTGGAAATGAATTGTATAAATTCTCCGACTCTGCCTTCATATTTCTCTGCAAATTCGTCCGATAGCTCTTCCTTATCCTCCTTTGAAAAGTCCTTCAGCTCATTATATAGAACATGTTCAAGATTGCATGAATTAAAATATATCCTATACCAAATATTGTGAATGTTCCCCGTCGAATACAGTTTAAACAATATCTCCGACTTATGTGTATTTCTATGTTCAACTGCCTCAACATCATTCGTCTCAATATAATCTTCATGATACTGAATTGATGCAGCGTCTGTTTTCCTTATACAGCCTTTAGTAAAAGCACCATCGGTGTCTGCTATATGAATAATTCGAATAAAATCACTCCAATCATATCCATATTTTGTCATAATTCCGAAAATTAAATCGTTAATTTTATTGATAACATTATCAACCGACGTGCTGTAATCCGAAGTAATATCACCATGAACAACAGCAAACTGAACCTCATCTGAAGAAAAATATTCTTTTAAAATACCTCCTATAGCAGTCTCATCACTTGGACCTTCAACGATAACCGCAACAACCTTTTTTTCATTCACCGTGCAGTCTCCTTCCTGCTTTTCTGAATGCTCTGGCAATCTTCAAGCTGTCCGTCTCTTCATATATATTTTCGTCCTGCCCTCCAAGAGTAATGCTTCTGATATACATACTTCTGAGATTATTAGTTCCCTTTATGTTTTTCATATGAATATATCTGTTATCAGGATTGGTTGTTGAAAACATGATGCTTTCCTTCCCAAGCATTTCAAGTGCACGAAGATTATGAGAAGTAAAAATCAACTGTCCCTTAGCGCTTTTATTGAATATATCCAGCAATTCACCCAACATATATTCAAATACTCCTGCATCTAATTCATCTATCACAAGACAAATTGATGGATTTCCAAATGCCTGTATAAGTGCATTCAGTATGGATACAATCTTAATAATTCCTTCCGACTCCATTCGGATTGGAATAGGCTTCCGGTCTCCCCTGATTGACATAAGTTCAACCTTCCAGCCGTCTTCTCCTGAGTCCATGGCCTGTTTTCCATAATCCTTTACTCCGATACTCATGCCCGGAATTATTGTGCATAATACAATATTAATCTGGTCCACGATTTCATTCAGCAAATTTCTTCGTTCCGTGTCCAAAACAATCGGTTCCATCAATGGAACCGCAAAATCACCTTTCATGCCCACTCTTTCTTTCTCAATGCGAAAAGCCATAGGCAACACAAAATTAGCTGAAATCACTCCTGAATGAGAACTCCTTATAACAAATAAATCCTTGAGCGCAAAGTTAAACAATGCATTAATTACTTCTGCGTAATTTTTAAATTCATTATCCATTTCCTTACAGAATATCTCTCTGCTCGCTTCTCCGAAAATATAAGAGCAGTTGCTTTTTTCTGCTATTTTTCTTGCAACTATGAGGTCAGTTTTAATTTCTTTATCTCTGCCAACAAGTTCGTCAAATCTTCTCTGCGGTCTGAAAACTGACTCCGTCTCTGATTTCTGATAGTCCATAAATATATTCTTACTTGACCTGTTTCCGTTCCGGTTTACAGCGCAATTAAGAAATTCCCTTTTTATGGTAATTCCACTGTCACCCTTATCAAGAAAAATATTATAGCCCACTTCATATAAAATATCTTCGCCAAATATCTTAAATTCTACATTTACTTCAGCTCCGCAAGCGTCCATATCGATATAATCAAGTAACGTCTGGTCTAATTCATCACCAATCATGATATGCTGCACGAAATAAAGTGCATCAACTATCGCCGTTTTACCTGAACCATTCTGACCATATATACCTAATACCTCAGCTCCACCCCAGTCAAGGCTTCTATTATTGGCAAACGGCATAAAAATAGTCCCGTTCTTTACATTTTTTATATTTTTTAATGTCAAAGATGCCAGACGTACAACGTAATCTGTCATAATAATCCCCATTTCTGAGCGAACTATCGCGAAGATGCTGACATCAAAAGCAATCTGTTTTCGCCCTGAAACAAATTACATGTGTAAAAAATAAACTACCACGCCTATTTTTCGCACTACACCTCCACATTGTTAAAAATCATACTAATTAATAATATCATAAATCATTATTTTTATCAAATATATTTTTGATTTTGATATTTTTTATTTCGATTTCGATATAATATTAGTACTATTATATTTTCTCGTTTGTATTTTATTCAAAAACTTTATTTCATGTATCCCATTCCGCAATTTATTATTTCACATATACAATAGGAAATTTCAACGAAATTTACTATTAAAAAAGGGGGCACCGCAGCAATCCCTGCCACGGTGCCCCAAAAATCACTAAAAACCGAACTCTCCAGTCATTGGTTATCCCTCAATGGAAATATATCTATTGTTCTCAACAGCCTTAGCGTCCTTCTTAGGGACAACAAGTCTTAAAATACCGTCCTCGTATTTAGCCTTGATGTCGTCCTGTGTAACGCCATCGCCTACATAGAAGCTACGGCTCATCGAACCGGCGTAACGCTCTCTCCTGATATACTTGCCATGCTTATCCTGCTCGTCCTTGTCAAGACCCTTAGCGGCGCTTATGGTAAGATAACCATTCTCAAGCTTTGCGTTTATCTCATCTTTCTTAAATCCAGGGAGGTCAATGTCTACCTCGTAGCCTGCATCAGTCTCCTTCACATCTGTCTTCATCACATGTCCTGCATGCTTACCATACAGAGCCTTGTCAACCTCTGGGAATCCAAAGTCCATCCAGTCATCATTAAATAAGTTCTCTCCAAAAATACTAGGCATTAACATAAGTCATCTCTCCTTTTCCTAAAAACAAACCTAAATTTTATTACCTTGTTTTCTTGGTTATTTTATTTTGGGAACCGGGATGTTTCAGGAACATCAAGGTTTTTATTTCTTTTTCTTACCTCTTTTTGTTCCTCTCCTTTGTTCTGAACACGTTATACATCTTTTTATTAGCAATGTCAATAGGTGAGTGCTAATAAAATTATAAAGAAATTATTAACAAATTATTTTGTATCTGTTCAGAGCCAGGCAGCTTTTAGGTCAAAGTACAAGTCAGCAAAAAATCAACCACCCCAAAACATTAAAAAGTTTGGAAGTGGTTGATTTTTACTTTGCAGCTATTATGTATGAAATTACCACTTTTCAGCAAGATTCTTTATGTCATAAAACTGAATCCATACCTTGTCATTTCTAAATTCATAGAAGAATGCGCCCTTGCCGTAATTGGTAAACTTATCTCCATTAATTACAGTTGTCTTATTGTCATTTGTACGAACTGCAATTATGGAATTCATTCCTTCATAAGCCGCCGGTTTTTCACAAAGACCTGCTATGACTCCTGCCTTACCTGTCTTTGTCTCTGTTCTGGCATTAGTATAATAACAGTAGCCCTCTGCAGCCGCAGTACTTCTGTTGATACCTGCAAGCTGTCCTGCATACTCTCGTCCACCGTATACATATACATTGGTCAGGGAAGCCTTCTCGATAAGAGCATAGTTGTTCTCACCGATTATACCACCTGCTACAGACTCACTTCTTATTTCAGTATCAGAAATAGTTACCCCGCTGATTCCGCGCACATCTGCATCACTTCCACTAACTGCGTCAATTCCTGCAAAGCCTCCTGCGCTCATGTATGCCACGTTGGCAGAGCTTACAAGATATTGATTTCCTATTCTGCTGCCTGCAACAGTGCTGTCGCTTATCATACCCTGATTCATACCGGCATAACCGCCAATGTAGAGCCTATGACTTGTATTTATGTCATATCCGAACTTAACTGATACCGTAGCAGAAGTCATGCTGCAATTCGTGATTGCACCGTCATTATTATTCATTCCGGCAAAACCTCCGATATAATTCGAAGCCAATGCCGCAGCGGTATCATCCCAGATAACATTTGTATCGCTTATACGACACTCTGTAATGGTTCCCTCGTTAATACCGACAAGTCCTCCAAAATGTGTTGCATTACTTGTTATTGTATTTCTTGTGACTCCATCATCAGTGCTTACCCCCTCAATAAAGCAGCCCTTTATAATTCCCTTATTTACACCGGCAATCACACCAAAGCCGGTCTTTTCTGCCTTTGCACTGTCCACACTGTTATTTACGTTTCCGACAATTCCCAGCTCACGAATCTCGCCATAATTTTCTCCGAATAACGGTGCGGCTGCACGTTTTAGCGTAAGCTTATGATTATTACCCAGAAGTACATAACCATCATCAAATATCTCAAATAACGGCTCTGAAAGCTCATTGATTGTGATATCATTGCTAAGCGCAATACCTGTATACCTTGAATCAGACTTTATGTATTCAATAGCAAGCTCTAACTCCTTCTCACTTGATACACATATCTGATAGCCGTCAAAGCCATCCGTGGTTACAAGCGGCATCCAGTTGGCTGTCACGAAGTCTGTGTTGAAATTAAGTGTCGATACCTTGGTGTCATCGCGAAGCACTACATCATAATATCCATAAGTACTCTTAGGTATCTTCTTTGTCCAGTACGAGAATACATATCCTTCTCTTACCGGCACTGCTATCTGTGCGAGTGTTATCTTTTCACTGCCCGCAGCAGGATAATAATAAATATACGTTTCCGGTGAGCCATCGTACAGTGTTGCAGAGAATACAAGCTTATCCTCACTCCATACAGCTCTGAACCTTAAATCTCCCTGAGCACTTTGCGTAACATGGACAAGTCCGTTATCGAGGATTTTAACCTCTGCCGGCATAGCTCCATCACCTGCCCACTCCCATCTTACGAATGACATATCATCGCATTTTGGTGCAGATATGTTAAAATCCAAGCCTGTGCGGTACTGTGATGGATTGTTGAGACTCTGTGCTCCATCAAGTACAAGATCGTAGGTGATAGTGTAGGTCACAGGCTCCCAGAGAAGCTTGTAGGTCACATCCTTAGCACCTATCGTAATATTATTTCCATCAATCAGCTTCTTAGAAGGGTCGCTTGCATCATACCAGCCCTTGGCTGCATAGCCCGTCCTCTTAACCTGACTAAGAACCGGTATCTGCAATGTTTTTCCATAATAGTAATCACCTGACTGTGCATAGTTGGAGGTTGTAGCTGTTCCGCCGGACAAATCATAGCCTAAATGACTCTTTATAAGTCTGTAATCATAATATATTACAGTACTTCCATCGCCGGCAATCTCCACAGTCTGTACAAGAGGCTTGATATAGCCCTCTGCCACCTGTGATGCATACTCATCTGAAACCTCGCATGACTCCTGAACTATCGAGCCGGCTTTAGCTGTCTTGTTCTGACTATATATAAGCGTATATGCACCGTTCGCATCCATCCTACGATATGCCACACTGTAGAATACATCCTGTGCCGCATAGTCAGCCGTGAAGGTCACAGCATTAGCAGGCATAGTATCAGTGAGATTCTTCCATGCTCCTGTATAGCCCGGTCTATTAAGCCCCGGTGCAGTAATAGTCTGACCATACTTTACCTTTCCGGTTGAATAATCTGTTCCTGTCAATTCTCCCTCGCCGGCATCCCATGTAATTGTGTATTCCGCTCTCTCATACCTGTACTCACATACCGCACTTCCGTCATCAAGAACAGTCACACTCTTAGCTTCCGGTGTCTTAAAGCCTGCAAATACTTCCGGTGCAGGTGTTATAGCTGTACCTGTCTGTCCATATATAACCGCTGTCGATTCCGGTATCTCATTGTAGGTTCCGTCAAGGTTTTCCATGTAATACTTGACAGTAACAGCACGCCTGTCTGTCTCCCTGTACTTCGCTGTCAGAGTTACATCATGTTCCGGCATATACTCCGGTATCTTATAATCCCATCCGGCAAATTCATATCCTGCCTTAGACGGTGCAGAAGGAATATCATCTCTGTTCAGATACCATCCTGCCATCTGCTTAATTACAATATCTTCCTCGCCATTATCAAGCTTCGCTGTAAATGTATGCTTAATTCTATTGTACACAACTTCAACCACCGTATAACCTTCATAAGCATAATATACATTATTAAAGCTATCATAAGCTTCATCAGGAGCAGGCTGCGTGACAATATCCACACCTATCTTCTTCTGGTTGATATCCTGTGTTTTTACGTCCCTGAACTCATAGGCCACGGCATCGGTACTCTCCTCATATTTACCAAACTTCAGAGTGTAATACCTGAAATATCCGTTTCCGCCGGAAAATTCTACCTTGTGGACAACTATGTATGGTATCATGCCTTCCGACACATCAACTAACTCCCATTGTCCATACAATGACTTTCTGCCATAATCACTTTCATCAGCTACAAGCTCGACATCCGACAAGCTCGTTCCCGGCATATACATCTTTCCGCTGCCATCCCGCTTGGTGTTCCAGCCTGTGAATTTATAATACTTAATGTTTCCATTCTCATCCTTCACGGGATCAAGCAAAAACAACTCACCCATAAGCTTGTCTGTGTCGTTGTAGGAATATGTCACTTTCACAAAATCCTCGTCAAAACCATCCTTACCATACAATCCTTGATGGTAAGCTCGCTCTCACCAAGCAAGTCTTTTACCTCATCCGTCTCAACTGCCAGAGTTGCAAGGTACATGCCGGCTTCCTGTGCAAATCCGCTCTCAATAACCTGATTCTCTATAGTTGATACGATGAGCTGCTCATCGATTGAATTTAACTGTGCCTGTGTAAGCTGTGATTTATTATAGATATCCATCGCAGCAAGCACTTCATCATAGCTTACAAGCTCATACGAGATTTTTGTTTTTGTTTTTTCTTCAATAACCTCAGTTATTTTTCCGTAGCCCTTCTGCTGTGCATCCTCCGCACCAAACTCTCCGGAGAAAAATGCCACGAAATCTCCAGCCTCAACAGTCGTGCTAAAATCAAGTCCCATCGCAGCATACTTGCTGTCCGTGAAATCGAGCTTGGAATTTTCAATCTCAAAATATCTTATCGCAGCCTATGTCGCAGCCTCCGTCCATCCGGTTACACCGTCACCATTATCTATATCAATCGGAATGATGTCCGGCGTAAACAGTACATCCGTCGCATTTGCAGACTTATATGAATATACTGCCGTATCACCATCGCTCTCAACCATGGTAATTTCGATATATGAAACCGCCTCATCAAGTGAAGTGTCAAGTGTTCTCTCATCAGGCTTTGTTCCTGTATATACTGCTATTACATCTCCTGCAATATATTCTCCTGCTTTGTATGTAAAGGCTCCTGTCGTATTAGTCGGTTTATATACAGTCTCACCTGTCTGTGCATCCTTCTCGGCTGTATACAGACCTGTATATGCCATAATATTGTCTGCATACTGTTTTTCCAGCTCTGAAGCTGCGAGATATTTGATACCGGTATTTAAAGAAAGGTTTAATATCTCATCCTTCTTTATGGTAAAATTATAGTATACTACATCCTTGGTCTGCCCTTCAAAAGAGAGAGCTATATCATTATCTATAATCTCCAGTCTGTATGTATCACCTGCCCTGAAGCCTCCGTTTACATTGACAGAATATCTGCCTGCAGCTGTCTTTACGACTACAAGCTCATCCTTTTCAAGCGTATTACTGTCATCCGTTCTTTCAGGTGATGTGATATTGGTAAGCTTTAATGCCGCTTTTACATCATCTGTGCTTACGTTTTTTCTTTCTACCGTATCTGTTGTAACATAAATAGTAAAATCTTCATCCTGTTCAACCGCACTGATATAGTTTGGACTTCCGCCCTCACTTATAGGCATGGCATTACCATAATCCGCGTAGAGTGTCATATCCTTATCAAGAATATCATCAACTGCCACCTTGTCAGTAAGGGCACTGTCATAATACCAGCCAAGGAAAATCTTTCCGTCTATGTACGGACCGTTGATGCTGCTTAATTTTACTCCCCTCTTCTTCGTAAACTTAGTAATCTTAGCATCATCTGCCGCATTACCGATTGTAATCGTATATTCGGTTTTTGCATAATATGCATATAATGTGATATTGGCTTTAAGTGTATCCTCCTCGCTTACTTTTTTAGTAAGCTCATCATCATAATACCAGCCGGCAAATACTCTGCCTTCTATTGAAGGTGCAGTTATGGCACTTATTATTAAAGTTCCGTACTCTTTGGTTAAAATTTCCGGCTGTTCACTTACATTGTACAGAGTTATTGTATAGGTAAGCACTGAGTACTTTGCGTACAGTGTGATATCAGTTGTGAGAATATCATCTGCTTTTACTTCTTCTGTAAGTTCTGCGTTATAGTACCAGCCGTTAAACTGCTTTCCTTCTATATCAGGTATATCTAAATTACTGATTCTGGTTCCATACTTTACGGTCTTATCATAAAGCTTCCGGTCTCCATTATTCAGTATTACCTTACACCAGATTTCTATATATTTTGCATACAGCTCGGTATCTTTGCTAAGCTTATCCTCTGCTCCTACCTTCTGTGTAAGGGCACTATCGTAGTACCAGCCTTCGAATTTCTTTCCGGTTTCTTCAGGCGCACTTATACTGTTAAGGAGTGTCCCCTCGCCCTTTACAAGGTCACTGATCTTACTGCTGCCATTGTAAAGCGTGATTGTATAGCTGCGCTCAACTTCTATATAGCTGCCATATAATACTGTGCTGCCGGTGATGATATCCTCCTGTGCTGCTTTTTTTGTCAGTGCACTGTCATAATACCAGCCCTGGAATACCATTTCATCTATGGATGGTACAGCTATTTCGCTTATTGCTGTTCCATGCTTTACTGTCACTTCATTGAGCTTTGACTCACCATTATACAGTGAAACCATGTATTCTTTTACCGTATACCTTGCGTAAAGCGTTACGTTACCGGTAAGCTTGTCACCTGTTTTCACTTTATTTGTAAGTGCCTCATCGTAATACCAGCCCTCAAACTTCTTTCCTTCTATTTCCGGTGCATTTATCTCACTGAGCAGTGTTCCGTACTTCTCCGTTAATACATCTATCGTCTCACTGCCATTATACAATGTAACTGTATACTTAATATTTTCATATTTTGCATACAACGTTGTATCCTTGCCGAGGGTATCTTTTACCCCTACAGCATATGCAAGCTTACTGTCATAGTACCAGCCTAAGAACATCTTTCCTTCTATGAAAGGAGCCATTATCTCACTGAGAAGTGTTCCCTCCTCCTCAGTTACTTTGCCAAACTCTTTATCTCCATAATACAAGGTAACTGTATACTTCTTAATTTCCGTCTCTTTTTCCGTCGTTGTCTCCTCCGGGGTCGACTCAGTTTCCTTCTCCGTCGGCTTTTCCGTAGGTTTTTCGCTCGGCTTCTCCGTTACCGGTTCGCTCGGTTTCTCCGTTACCGATTCGTTCTCCTTCTTCGTCGTTGTCTCCTCCGGGGTCGACTCAGTTTCCTTCTCCGTCGGTTTTTCGCTCGGCTTCTCCGTTACCGCCTCACTCGGCTTTTCCGTTACCGATTCGTTCTCCTTCTTCGTCGTTGTCTCCTCCGGGGTCGACTCAGTTTCCTTCTCCGTCGGTTTTTCGCTCGGTTTCTCCGTTACCACCTCGCTCGGTTTCTCCGTTACCGATTCGCTCTCCTTCTCCGTCGTTGTCTCCTCCGGGGTCGACTCAGTTTCCTTCTCCGTCGTTGTCTCCGTTATGCCCTCTACGGTTTCTGACACTATCTCAAAATCCGTAACATTGTTTTTATTGGCTTTTTTACCGCACCCGGTAATGCTTCCAAAAACCATAACAACAGCCATGGACAGGCATAAAAAACGCGTCCCATTTTTCTTCAGCTTCTGCATATTTTCCTCCTGTCAAACAAAATCTTCTCCTAACGAACTTCTTAAGCAAATATCAGCTCACCAATCGTGCATCCTTTATCTCCTGCATATGCAAATCATGGCTTTACCTCGCTAAATTATATACATTATACTATCCATGAAATCCGCATGCAATATGTTTTTTAAACAAATTGGTACTAATTTCAATTTAAAGTGGTACAAACTTCTATTTTCTAGTGTTAAACGGTACAAAATCTTTTATTATAATAGTTTTCATTACAAACAAGCTGTAACCAACCCTATTATGTTTAATCGACGTTTATAAAAACTATAAAAATATACAGATAACATATGATGTTGAGGTCAAAAGGTATTTATCGAATTGCTCCGCACTATGTGCTCCCACAATTCTCAACATATTTATAAAGTAAAAAGCCACCATATCACTTGATATGATGGCTCATTTTCCAATTACTACTTTAGTTATTCCGTTTTCTCCACTTACACTTCTTACATGTTGTATACTGTCAGCATCAAATAAAATACATCCACAATGTCCTTCAAAGGTCGGAAAACATATAATAGAAAGCTGTGTATCTATCTCCGGGCTATATTCATTCATCCCCAAAGTTTCTCCGAATAGTATTACCCTTTCATAACATCTCAGCCACTTCTCGCCCATGTTCGGAAAAATACTTCCAAATCGGTTTCCAATCAATCTTTCAAGAGGTACCTTTTCCAACTTGGCAAGTGCCTGATTTCCATATCTAAATACCCAATCTACGGCATGACAATCATCATCAAATATCATCTCAATATCCGTAAACGCAAATGGCATTTTATCATAGCCTTTATAATATTCACAATATTCCTCAAAGGTACCGGGGATTCCTTCCGTTGAAAAATTCTTAATAATATTTCTCTGTCTCCGGTATAATCTGTTTTCTATTTCCTCTTTTCTGCTTAGTGTATATTCCACTGTCTCACCATTATTAAGATTTACCGTATCCGTCACATTATGTATGGCTATAACAGATACAAGATTTCCCCTCCTAACCTCAATGAAATCATCACCAAGCATATCACAGAATTCCTTATAGGTTGTTCTTGTCTCAATAACTTCTCCATTATCCATATATACATCTGCATGTTTTCTACGCATATGAATATAAAGAATCTGTTTTACGGAAAGAGTTCGTTTTCTTCTGTTAGATACTATTGTAATTGATTTTTGTGTATGCATGACACCCCTTCATCTGTCCAAAATTTGTTAGAATTCAATCTTACAATCCGGCTCAACTTTCTTGCAGGCCTTCAATACCTCTGTCATAACCTTCTTATCATCGGCTCCATCCTCAAACTCGACGTCCATCTTCTGAGTCATAAAGCTGACGGAAGCGTCCATCACTCCAGGCGTGTTGTTGGCAATATCCTCCATAGTATTTGCACAGTTGATGCAGTCCACTGAAATATTATACGTCTTGTTCATAATATTCTTCCCTTCCCCTTAAATAATATTAGCACGGATGTTTTCTTTCCTAATCCGCATTTACAAATATAATGATACTGAGGTCAAAATACCTTTTAATTCCAACATCATTATATTACTTTATGCAGCAATTATCAACAAAAAATTGACCAACTTTCATTTTTGTTAAAATAAACAATGTGGACGGTTTCATTTGGCTTCACGCCAAAAAGAGCCGTCCACATTATCGGTCAGGTCTAGTGCGCCTTAACCTTTGTCCAGAGGTCAGCGCAGTATGACTTGAGCTCTGTCTCCTGATATGCGAATACCTCGTCCTTGTCATAGCCCACCCTTGTGACGTAAGCGCTGATGCCCTTATAAGCCTCCTCCTGCATCGTCTCGAAGGCAGACTTTACAGGTGAGGAATATCCTACCTCCTCGGTGTTGGCAAGGGCGTTCTCCTCATCGAGCATAAAGTTCATAAACTGATGGGCGAGCTCCGTGTCCGTGCAGTCCTTGGTGATTACCATGCAGTCGCACCAGATATTGGTTCCCTGCTCCGGCTCGATGTAGGCGAGGTTCTCATTCTCAGACATAATATATGCGGCATCACCCGAATATACAACCGCGATAGACTTGTTTCCTGAAATCATATTGTCGATAACGTCATCGCCGACATATACAGGATCCATAGTATCTCTCTGGTTGCAGAGCCACTGATATGCCTCGTCAAGCTCAGAATAATTCTTCGTATTCATAGAGTAGCCAAGTGCCTTTAATGCTATCATAAATGAGTCTCTCTCAGAGTCGTACATGTATAAATCGCCCTTGTACTTCTCATTTAACAGAAGGTTCCAGCCCTCCTTTGCATCCTCCTCGGACACAACAGTCTTGTCATAGAGAATACCGACAGAGCCCCAAAAGTAAGGAACCGAGTAAGTATTTTCAGGATCGAAGCTTCTTCCGTATAAGTCGGAGATAATATTATCCTTGTTGGTGATAAGGCTCCAGTCTACAGGCTGAAGGAAATTCTCCTTTATAAGTCTCTCAATCATGTAATCGGAAGGAATGAGTATATCATACTTACTTCCGCTCATAACCTTTGTGTAAAGCGACTCGTTAGAGTCGAAGGTCTCATATACAACCTTGCAGTTATATTCCTTCTCAAACTTTGTGAGAAGAGTCTTGTCAATATACTCTCCTGCATTATACACTCTAAGTGTTTTCTTACTTGATGAACCGCACCCGCTGAGTGCAAGTGCTGCAATACATACACATAATATTAAAGCTGCTATTTTCTTTTTCATTCTAATCCTCCATGTCACTGTTTATTATTTTTTAATCAAGCTTCCTGCTGTCCATATTTTCCTGCATCATTCTCTTGTTCTTCTCAACACGTTTCTCCTGTCTCTTCTTCACCGCTTCCGGCACAAGATTTACAATGAGAAGTGTTACAATGATTATCACTATAACTATCGCCGACAATGCATTGATTGTCGGGTTAGTTCGCTTCGTCATGTTGTATACCACGATTGAGATGTTCGCCACACCGTTTCCCGTTACAAAATACGAGATAACGAAATCGTCGAGCGACATCGTAAACGAGAGTAACATTCCCGCATATATTCCCGGCTTGATCATCGGCACAATTACTTTGGTTAGCGCCTGGAACGGCGTAGCCCCTAAGTCCATCGCCGCATTGGCGAGGTTCGGGTCGAGGCTTCGCACCTTAGGATACACGCTCGTAATCACATAAGGCGTACAGAAGCATATATGCGCGAGAAGCATCGTCACATAGCCTCTCTGAATTTTCATCGACGAGAAAAGTATCATAAGTCCGATTGCCGTAACTATCTCCGGATTCATAATCGGGATATTATTTACATTTATGAGCCATTCCTTGACGACCTTACGGTTCCTCGAAAGACCGATGGCTGTTATCGTTCCGAGAACCGTCGCCACTGCTGTTGCGATGACAGCGATGCTCAGCGATACGCCGACGGCACTCATTATGTCCCTGTCCTCGACAAGCGCCTGATACCATCTGAGGCTGAAGCCCGTGAACCTTGTGAGTGACTTAGATGAGTTGAAGGAGAACACCATCGTCACTATAATCGGTATATAAAAGAAGGCAAAACATATGGCTATATATATTATTGAACCTATTTTTCCACGTTTCTTCATACCTAGGCTCCTCCGTTCTCATCAGGATCTATTTTTTTCATAATACTTATCATTATAAGAATTGCCACTGCAAGAAGCATCGAGATGGCACTTCCGAAGTTCCAGTCACCAACTGAGATGAACTGCTCCTCGATAAGATTTCCTATGAGCACATACTGTCCGCCGCCGAGGAGCTTAGGGATAACGAAGCTCGATATCGAAAGCAGGAACACCATGATGGTTCCGTTTACAACGCCCGGAATGGAGAGCTTGAAGGTCACCTTCCAGAACGCCGTGAGCGGCTTGGCTCCGAGGTCATATGCCGCCTCGATGAGCGAATGATCCATCTTGGCGAGCGATGTGTGAATAGGTATTACCATAAACGGAAGGAGGTCACACACGAGACCGATTATGACGGAAAAATCCGTGTACATCATCGTAACCGGGTCAAGTCCTAGCAGCATAAGCAGTGAATTGATTATTCCGTTGTCGGATAAGAGGCTTATCCACGCATAGGTACGAAGAAGCATGTTGATCCATGTCGGGATGGTGACCGCAAGGATAAGTATGTTCTGCACCTTCTCACTGTAGCGCGAAATGACGTATGCCAGCATATAACCGACCACCAGACATACGCCAGTCGTTATGGCTCCTAACTTAAATGAACGTATAAAAACATTCATGTACACAGGCTCGAATATCTTCTTAAAATTCTCCCCCGTGAACTGAATATTTACAAGGCTGTTGCCGCCCGTTGTCACCGAGTAAAGCACAATGAGAAACAGCGGCACGACAATCAATATGAATGACCAGATAAGATATGGTCTTACCAGATTTTTAAACTGCTTCATAATATTTTCTATTCCTCCATATCACTGCTTTGCAGTGACTCTAACAGTATTTAAAACCGCCCTTAGTTTTCCATTGTGTACATTACATGGATATCCTCGTCGGTGAAGCTAAGTCCCACAGACTTTCCGACCTCGTGGTAGTCCGTCGTGTGAATTTTGTAGTCGCGGCGGTCGGTTTTGACTATAATCTCATAGTGGACGCCCTTAAATACTATCGAGGCGACAGTGCCCTTAAGCTTGCTCTTTTCAGGCTCAACGATATCTATATCCTCAGGTCGGAGCACTACCTCGACCTCCTCATTTTCCTTAAAGCCCTTGTCCACACAAGGGAACTCTATTCCGTCGAAGCACACAAGACAGTCCCTTATCATATTTCCCTCTATGATATTCGAGTCACCGATAAAGTTCGCGACAAATCTGTTCTCCGGCTCATTGTAGATGTCCTCAGGAGAGCCAATCTGCTGAATAATACCGTTATTCATTACGACCACGGTATCTGACATCGAGAGAGCCTCCTCCTGGTCATGTGTCACGAAAATAAAGGTAATTCCGACTTCCTTCTGGATTTTCTTGAGCTCGAACTGCATCTCCTTTCGAAGCTTCGCATCGAGCGCTCCGAGCGGCTCATCTAATAGAAGCACCTTCGGCTCATTTACAAGCGCTCTCGCAATCGCAACTCTCTGCTGCTGTCCTCCGGAGAGAAGTGTGACATCTCTCTTTTCAAAGCCCTCGAGTCCGACGAGCTTTAGCATACGGCTTACCTTCTGGTCAACGACCGATTTGTCAACCTTCTTTAAATTAAGTCCGAATGCCACATTGTCATGCACATTCAGGAACGGAAAAAGCGCATATTTCTGGAAAACCGTGTTAATCTCCCTCTTGTAAGGCGGAACCTTGGAGATGTCAATTCCGTTAAATAGAAGCTCTCCCTTGCTCGGCTCCTCGAAGCCTGCTATTATCCTGAGTATGGTCGTCTTGCCGCAGCCGCTCGGCCCTAAAAGCGTGAGGAACTCATTCTCGTATATATTGAGGTCAATTCCTTTAAGTACCTGCTGGTCATCAAAGTTCTTTGTCAATCCCTTTAATTCAATTATCTTGTTGCTCATAATTCTTCTCCTTCACATTCTGCTAGAAGCTTGGCGGCGAGCTAACCCATATGATAACTGCTCCGCTCTTCGACTCTATATAGTGCTTGTACTTAGGCTCAAAGTAGAATGCCTCCCCCTTCTTCGCCTTGTATCTCTTATTTCCTACTATAATACTGATGGCACCCGACAGCACATATCCGAACTCCTCACCCTCATGCGGGTTGTCGGGATAGGTCGAGCCTCCCGGCTCAAGTGTCAGTCTTATGGGCTCCATAATGTTCTTCTGGGCATTTGGAATTATCCATTCTATCTTATTATGAAGCTCCGTGTCCGTCTTTTCAAAATAGTCCTCCTTCTTGAACACGACGCGGTCGTCCTGCGTATCGTCAAAGAAGGTCTTAAGGTCAGTGCCAAGACACTGCAAAATATCAACAAGTGTCGCTATGGACGGTGATGCGAGGTCCCTCTCAAGCTGTGATATGAAGCCCTTCGACAGCTCTGCCCTGTCCGCGAGCTCCTCCTGCGTGAGTCCCTTTAAAACTCTAAGTTCCTTTATCTTACTGCCAATCTGCAATGTGGATACCTCCCGTCATGCGATGCAAATAATTAAACAAAAAGTTTAGCGACGCTAAACCAAGCACTATTATACATGATATCGCCGCCATGTCAAGCTAAAACACCAATATTCTATGTATATTCCATGTAAAATTAAACGGCAGATACAGGATAATTATTTTCCTGTATCTGCCGCATTTTCTATTCATCAAATTCACATGTCACAAAAAAACCTCTCGGCGTCTCCTCGACGTCCGTAACCTTGCCCTTCCTTGCCATAAGTCTCTCGGCGAGACGGTAATTTCCCGACATCGCTACAGCGGGCTCTATCGTATAGTAGAAGCTCGACGGAAGCTTTCCCTCCGTGATATCCACCATCTGCCCCACCTCAACCTGACCGGGTCTCTCCATCTTAAACTGCATGGTACGCATATAAACGCCACCTCTTATTCCGCAATGTTGAGATTTTTTCCCTTGAGTCCGATGAAACTTCCCTTAGGAAGTCCGCCTTCCTCATGTCCGATGAGCCACTTGTTCGTCGCCGTGATGAGCGCATCCTCACCGCCGCATACAGGGCACTTCGCATGCTCTGCGGCAAGCTCATAGTTCGTTCCCTTTGGGAGCACTATAGCCACCTGAAAGCCCTTATTGTCCACTCCGCACGGTGCATAGTGGAGTGTGGTCGCATACACCTCTACCGCTGTTCCCGCCGGGACGAGGAATGCCTCCATCTTAGACGTATCGTATGTGAAATCGTCCTCCACGTCCCACAGATTGCCGAGAATGAGAACCGCATCGGTCGCTGCCACATTTATCTCTGAGCTTCTGTGATACTCAACCGCATTGAGAAGCTGGTTGTGTCCGTTGCAGTAGCCTATCTGTATAGGAAGCTCGCCATAGAACTTATCCTTAATCTCCTTCGCAACAGCGAGACTCTCAAGATTCCCAACCGCCGGTTCATAAACAACGCCCTCAGGAAGTTCCGTCTTTTTCATCGCCTCAACGAGTGGGGCAAAATCAATGTTTTTGATAACCCTTCCGTACTTTCTAAATCTCTTGTCCTCCAATGAAATGATTTCCATATAACATTACCTCCTCAGATTTGTTTACTGCCCCTGATACTTTCTTATATGCTCATCAATGAGAGCCTGGTCTGCAAAGTAATTAATCTTCATCGAGTTCTTCACGTCGTCAAGCGTCTTAGCCGCAACCTCCCTCGCAGCCTCGCTTCCCTTCTTAAGAACCTCGTACACATACGCGATATCCTTCTCGTACTCTTTTCTTCTGGCACGGATAGGATTGAGTTCCTCATTCATTACGTTTATAAGGAACTTCTTTACCTTCACATCGCCGAGACCGCCGCGTCTGTAGTGAGCCTTGAGCTCATCAAGATTAGCGTAGTCAGGAAGATACTCTGCAAAATGCTCAGGCTTGCAGAAAGCGTCAAGGTATGTAAATACCATGTTGCCCTCAATCTGTCCCGGGTCCTCAACCCTGATATGGTTAGGGTCGGTGAACATATTTCTCATAATCTTCTCCTTAACGTCAGCCTCGGACTCCGCAAGGTAGATGCAGTTTCCGAGCGACTTGCTCATCTTAGCCTTTCCGTCGATGCCCGGAAGTCTAAGACACGCCTTGTTGTCAGGGAGAAGTATCTCCGGCTCAACGAGCGTATCGCCATATATTCTGTTGAAACTTCGCACAATCTCCTTCGTCTGCTCGAGCATAGGAAGCTGATCCTCTCCCACAGGAACCGTCGTAGCCTTAAAGGCTGTAATATCGGCAGCCTGGCTTATAGGATATGTGAAAAATCCTACAGGAATACTTGTCTCGAAGCCTCTCATCTGTATCTCAGCCTTAACTGTAGGGTTGCGCTGAAGTCTTGACACGGTTACAAGGTTGCTGTAATAGAAGGTGAGCTCTGTAAGCTCCGGTATCTGCGACTGAATGAACAGTGTCGACTTAGAAGGGTCAAGTCCGACAGAGAGATAGTCAAGTGCAACCTCAATTATGTTCTGTCTCACTTTTTCAGGATTGTCCGCATTGTCCGTGAGCGCCTGTGCATCAGCTATCATTATGAAAATCTTCTCATATTCCCCTGAATTCTGAAGCTCCACTCTTCTCTTGAGCGAGCCCACATAGTGGCCGATGTGAAGTCTGCCCGTAGGTCTGTCACCTGTTAAAATAATCTTTCCCATAAAATCTCCTCCGTCCTGCGGTGTGCATGTCCACGCCGTATGCACCGCGCAATTTCAATAAAATACTTATTAGTAAATATATCTCTATTCTTTGCTTTAGTCAATCTGTTTCAGTTTAAACCTCTAAAGCCCTTACCGATAATCTCACTGCTGTTCGTTATCATAATGAAGGTATCCTTGCCGTGGTTAAGCTTGATATAGTTTCGTAGCTCCACCGCCTGTCCTCTCTTTAAGACAGTGAGAATAACATACTTCTGCTTGTGGGTAAAGGAGCCCTCAGCCTTGAAGGTGGTTGCACCCTTTCCGAGCTCATTGTGAATAAACATGACAATATCGTCCGGCGAGTCCGTTATGATCGTGAAATATTTGCACAGATTTACATTCTCAATCGTGCCGTCGATTACGAGAGTCTTTGCCATAAGTCCCACGAATGAGAAAAGTCCCGTTTCGATATCAAATACCATACATGCCGCCACCGTTATCGCCAGATCGACGATAAAAAGTGCGACGCCTATGTTAAAGCTGGTGTATTTTTTCAATATCATCGCGATGATATCCGTGCCGCCGCCCGACGCATTCATATTGAACATCATCGCTGCGCTCACCGCAGGGAGCACAATCGCAAATATGAGCTCGAGCACAGGCTGGTTTGTGAGAGGTCCGTCCATAGGAAACAGCTTCTCGCACAGGCTGAGTCCCACCGACGTGAGCACACTGACGTACACCGTCTTAATTCCGAAGCTCTTTCCGAGGAAAATAAATCCCACGACGAGCAGCACCATATTGATAACAAATGTAAACCACGCAGGTGAAAACGGCAGTACCGCACTTAAAATAACTGAGATACCCGTTACTCCTCCGAATGAAAAATTGTTCGGGAACTTGAAAACGTACACACCGATTACCAGAACAAGGGTGGCAAGAGTAAGCAGAAGATACTCAAGTGCAACCTGTCCCGCCTTTGTTTTGACTTCCATAATAATCCTCCATGTCACCGCGCTGCAGTGACGTTCATTGTCCTTTTTATTGCTTTTCCGTAACACATGCACGGCGCGCATATTATAACATATTCATATTGTGATTTCTATACAAGATAAAAATAAAATATCCGATACAGCTTTTTAACCAAAAATGTAATTTAGGGTTGCAGTGCATATTTTAGTATGGTAAAGTATTGATAAATTCTAAAAATTTTATTAAATATGAGGAGGATTTATCATGTTTTGTCCTAATTGCGGAGCACAACTTGAGGACGGCGCTTTATTCTGCGGCAACTGCGGAACCAAGATAGCCGCTCCGGCTCAGACAGCAGCCACTTCAACGACAGCGGAACCTGTTGCACAGGGAAAACCGCTCGTATCCTTTAAGATTGGAAATATCGATTTTTCCATCGTCAAGGAGAATATTGATTTTATGGGGCTTATCGCCGCTGTAGTTGCATTCATCTCGTTATTTTTACCTTATATCACATATTCGGTAGAATTTTTTGGCGAGAAAGCTAAGGACTCCATCAACTTTTTCTCAGGCACCACAAGCAACTCCATTTTCATCACAATCGTGCTTATCGTGTACATAGCAGCCAACCTCTTTGGAAAGAAGCGCGTGTCACAGATTGCAGCATATGTTGCACTTGCCTTCACACTCATCACTGCAATCGGCGTGGGAAGTGACATTTCCAAGATTAAGGACTCTGTAGGCTATTTCTCAGATGCAGTGAAAATCTACCCGAGCATAGGCTTCTACTTTGAGATTATCGCAGCACTTGTGATGTCACTCGGCTGGCTCATCAAGTCCAAGCTTCTTCCGCTCATCAAGAAGTAGAATTACTTCAAGAAGTAATACAACTATTAATTAAAAGCTTTTTAAATATTACAATAAAAATCCCCTGAAAGTCGTCCAAATAAAACGACTTTCAGGGGTATTTTTTATTCCATATCACACATGATTTTATGTCATATAATTCATATTCTCTAATTAGTTCATACTCCTAATTTGTGACCTCAGCCGCAAGCTGGAGGTCATAGAGCTTTCTGTACACACCGTTCTTTGTTAGCAGCTCCTGATGGTTTCCGGACTCAACAATTCTTCCCTTATCCATAACCATAATCTTGTCCGCATGCTGTATCGTCGACAGTCTGTGAGCCACCATTATCGTGGTTCTGCCCGTCATAAGCTTCTCCATCGCCTCGGTAATAAGGCTCTCCGTCTCGGTATCGATGTTCGCGGTTGCCTCGTCGAGAACAAGTATCGAAGGCTTGTAGGCGAGTGTTCTCGCAAACGATATGAGCTGGCGCTGTCCTGCCGAGAGCGTCGAGCCTCTCTCCGTGACAGGCTCATCGTAGCCGCCCGGAAGCTTGCTTATGAAGCTGTCAGCGTTGACATATTTTGCCGCAGCCTTAATCTCATCGAGAGTGATGTTCTCATTCCTGAGCGAGATATTGCCCTTGATATCTCCGGTAAAGAGGAACACATCCTGCTGCACCTGACCTATCGCACCTCTCAGCACATCGGTGTCGATATCCTTAATGTTCACTCCGTCGATGAGAATTTCTCCCTTCTGAATGTCAAAGTAGCGTCCTATAAGGTTGAGGATTGAACTCTTTCCCGCTCCCGTCGCACCGACAAACGCCACCTTCTCGCCCGGATTTATCGTAAAGCTGACATCCTTTAGAATATATTCGTCCTTCTCATATGCAAACCACACATTCTTGAACTCAATCTTTCCGTCAAGCTTCACATCCACAGGTCTTGAAGGGTTCACTATCTCAGGCTTCACATCGAGTATCTGGAACATCTTCTCAGCCGACGCAAGCGAGGACTGTAGTGTTCCGAACTGCTCGGCAAGCTCCTGTATCGGGTCGAAGAAGGAGCTTATATAGTTGATAAACACATACAGCGTACCTATTGAGATCGCGCCGCCGAGCACAAGACTTCCGCCTCGTCCCACAATAATTGCAAGCGCCGCTATCGACAGCAGATAGATGATAGGTCTGAATATCGCAAATATCATCATCTCCCTGTAGCCTGCCTTATAGAGTCCCTTGCTCTTGCCCTCGAACTCAGCATACTTCTCCTTCTCGCGTGTAAATATCTGTATGAGCTTCATTCCCGAGATATTCTCTGAGAGGAAGGTGTTGATATCGGTAATCTTGTTTCTCGTTATTCTGTACGCCTGCCTTGAAAGATGTCTGAACACGAAGGTCAGCACACCGATGAGCGGCAGCAGAAGGAACGAGTAGCCTGCAAGCCTTGCATTTTTTGACAGCATGACAACCGCATAGCCGATAATCTTGACAATATTCTTAAAAAGTCTTACGAGCACGCTCGAGAACATCTCGTTGACAGCCTCGGTATCGTTGGTAACTCGCGTCACAAGCTTTCCGACCGGCTGAGTATTGAAGAAGCTGAGCGAAAGACTGTGTATATGTGCAAACAGCTCCTCACGCATCTTGTAGATGATATCCTGACCGAGCTTCTGTAAAAGATAGGTCTGCAATGCGTTCAGCACGAAGCCCGCAAGCAGCGCACCGAGGTACAGCAAAGCCGCACGGCATATTCCCGTGAAATCAAAATGTCTTAACTGCTTAAGCTCGTCCCTTGAAAGAATCTTTGCATTTTCAGCATATCCGGCGAGAATATCAGGCCCCGCCTTTTCAAGTATCTCACACTCTTCTTCCGTTATGTTCTCTGCCATGTAGTAATTGTCGTTGTATAGAAACATCTGATAGTACGGACCGCTCTGACTGCCCGCATCGTAGCTCTTGCTGATGAACAAATCGCCGTACTTAACTGCCCCCGGCGCACCCTCCCCGACAACCACATAAGGGTTGTAATAGCCATTGATATAGTAATCTATCGCATTTCCTATTATGATTGGCTTGTAGAGTTCAACCGCCGTTATGAGAAGTACCATAACTGACACTATGAACATCGTGAGCGCGTGTGGTTTAAGATATTTTAACAGTCTTTTCATTATTCAGCCACCTCCCCGCTCTTCGTTCCCTTGGCAGCCTCAAGCTGCTGTTTGTCAAACATGCTCTTGTAGATGCCGTTCTTTGCCATGAGCTCGTTGTGATTTCCAATCTCCACAGCCTTTCCGTCGTCAAGCACCATAATCATGTCCGCATTCTGTATTGTGGATATTCTATGTGCAATGAGTATGGTCGTCCTGCCCTTTCTGTTCTCCTTGAGATTTTTGAGGATATGCTCCTCAGTGTCCGTATCCACGGCGGAGAGTGCATCGTCAAGTATAAGTATAGGGGCGTCCTTCATAAGTGCTCTCGCGATTGAGCTTCTCTGCTTCTGACCGCCCGAGAGCGTAACGCCTCTCTCTCCTACTATGGTCTCATAGCCGTCCGGGAATGCCACGATATTGTCGTGTATGCACGCCGCCTTGGTAGCCTTTATAACCTCGTCCATATCATCACCCCCGGCTCCGAAGGCTATGTTGTGCCTCAGGCTGTCCGAGAAGAGGAAATTATCCTGCGGAACGTAGGCTATATTCGCCCTCAATACGTTCAACGGAATTTTGTTGATATCCCTGTCATCAATCAATATCATGCCCGGCTTCGTGTTATACAAGTGGAGCAGAAGATTTACAAGTGTACTCTTTCCATTACCCGTTCTTCCGATTACCGCGAGCGTGGTTCCAGCCGGAACATCAAGACACACATCGTCAAGCGTAGGCTCGGTATGCCCGTTGTGAATAAATGTAAGATGGTTGAAGGTGATATGTCCGTCAATCTTCTCCACCTTGTCTGCATCGGGATCGTCAAAAATCTCAGGCTTCTCGTCTAAGACCTCCTTAACACGCTTTGCAGACGCAAGTCCCTGTGACATCGTCGTGATGCTCTCGCCAGCCGCAATCATAGGCCATACAAGCATCGTGACATACTGGTTGAATGCCACGAAACGACCGAGCGTTATGTCGCCGACAAGTGCGAGATAACCACCGTAAAGAAGCGTTATAAGGCTGCTCGCGCCGATTATGACATCGAGAAGCGGCATAACTATCGCCTGAAGCTTCGCAACGCTCATGTTCTTGTCCCTCGACCTGTCATTGTACTTTAAAAATGCCTTTAACTCGGCTCTCTCCTGCACGAATGCCTTGATAACGCGCACGCCCGAAAAGCTCTCCTGAACCATGTCCGTGAGGTCGGACAGAGCCTCCTGCTTCTCGTTAAAGCGCTTCTTCATAATGGCACCGTAGTAGAACTCACCGCCAAAAATAAATAACATCGGTATTATCGCGAGCAATGTCAGTCTCAAATCTACATAGAAAATCATCTGGCAGATGACCATGACCGCCATGACCGTCGCGTCGAACGCCGATATGACCGCCATACCTATCGCCGAACGGATTGAGTTGAGATCATTTATAAATCTCGACATCAAATCTCCCGTCTTGTGCTCGTTGTAATACTCAACCGACATCTTCTCAAGATGTGAGAACATGTCATTTCTCATCTCATACTGAATTTTTCTCGCTGCACCGAAAAGGAACAGTCTCCACAGGAAACGCCCAAGTGCTATTATCGCGCCCACTGCCATGATGGCTGCGATAATCTTTAGAAGCCCCGACATTCCAAGTGTATGTGCCGTGAGCCCGTCCGTGACCTCACCCGTCAGTCTCGGTATATACAAATTCAAAAAATCCACAACAAACAGTGTGAGTATACCGCCGATATACTGCCACTTATGTCGTGAGATGTACTTCCATAAAAACTTAAATTCCTGCATACGCTTCCTTTCTTTTCGTGGGACACCCGCGTAAATAAGAGGAGCCCCGCAATGCGAAACTCCTCTTCCTTTTTATAGTGACTTAATTTAATTGCCCGGAACAGGCATATTTAAAGTGCCTCAGAACAATTACATAATCTCGTAGATCCAGCCCTTAGGTGCCTCAATTCTGCCCATCTGGATACCTGTAAGTGTATCGTAGAGCTTCTTTGTAACAGGACCCATATCGCTCATGCCGCTTGGAAGGCATATCTCAGTGCCATGGTCAACAATCTTGCCGACAGGTGAGATAACTGCTGCCGTTCCACACAGACCACACTCAGCCATATCCTTAAGCTCTGCCTTTGCGACCGGTCTCTCCTCAACCTCAAGTCCGAGGTAATCCTTGGCAACGGTGAGAAGTGAACGTCTTGTGACTGACGGAAGAATACTTCCTGACTTAGGTGTTACAACCTTGCCGTCCTTCGTCACGAAGATGAAGTTCGCACCGCCCGTCTCCTCAACATAGGTTCTCGTAGCAGGGTCAAGGTACATATTCTCATCATAGCCATGCTCGTGTGCATCAACAATGTTGAAAAGGCTCATCGCATAGTTGAGACCAGCCTTGATATCACCTGTTCCGTGAGGAGCTGCTCTGTCCACATCCGATACTCTTATTGTAAGAGGCTTAGCGCCGCCCTTAAAGTAAGGGCCTACAGGTGTTGTGAAAATTCTGAACTGATACTCTGTAGCCGGCTTAACACCGATTACAGGGTTGCTTCCGAACATATATGGTCTGATGTAAAGTGTAGCACCGCTTCCGTAAGGAGGAACATACGCTGCGTTAGCCTCAACAGTCTTTAAGACAGCCTCGACAAACTTCTCCTTAGGGAATACAGGCATCATAAGTCTCTTGCAGGAATTCTCCATTCTCTCACCGTTGAGGTCAGGGCGGAATGTAACAATCTTACCCTGCTCGGTGGTGTATGCCTTCATACCCTCGAAGCAGGTCTGTGCATACTGGAGCACACCTGCACACTCGCTGATAACAACCTTGTCGTCCTCTGTGAGCACACCGTCGTCCCATGCGCCGTCCTTATAATTAGCTACAAATCTCTTGTCTGTCTTGATATAACCGAAGCCGAGATTAGCCCAGTCGATATTCTTTTTTTCCATAACAAATTAATCCTCCTTGTTTTTCTAAGGAAAACGCGTGCCGAAAACGGCAGAGGATTTTCCCATTCAAAATAACTGTATGGTTAAATAATACCCCCATGTCCACACTGCGTCAAGATACATCATTAACATTTTACCGTAAAAAGTATACTCATTTTAATCTGGCAGACTGCAATTCACATTAAAATACATCAATTTTTTTACTTTATCCTACGGCTGTAACTATTTTACACGATTATGTCCGCCGTCTCGAAACGTATCACCTTTTTAAGTTCCTCGAGTGGCAGCTCAACCTGATAGCCTATCTTTCCCGCACTGAAAAAGATGGTCTCGTAGTCATAGGCCGTCTTTCTGCCCCCGCTCTGCGCCTCCTCGGACGGAACGTGAAACACCGTCCTGAAAAACTTCTTCATGCCTATCGGTGAACAGCCGCCGTGAATATATCCAGTGAGCGGCAGAAGTTCCTTCGACTTTAACATCTCTATCGACTTCTCACCCACAGCCTTTGCCGCCTTTTTGAGATCGAGCTCCTCGGCAACAGGTATCACAAAAACATAGTGATTTCCTGTCTTTCCTGTAGTCACAAGCGTCTTGAATACTCTCTCCTTATCCTGCCCAAGCACATCCGCGACCTCCACGCCGCTTATCGCCTGCTCAGGGTCGTAGCTGTGAGGAGTATACTTCACCTTCTTCTGGTCAAGTATACGCATCACATTCGTCTTTTCTTCTTCCTTTTTCATACTAATCCTCCATATCACTGCCTTGCAGCAGCGCTAATCCAAAAATATTATACTGACTAATCCCCCCTGTGACAAGCATCATTTCCCTGTAAGACATGTACCGGCAAACTCTCTCTTAATCTCAAGAAATACCCTCATGTCCTCCATAATGTGGTAGAGCATCGCCCTATTCTCGAACTCCTCCCTGCTCTTTGGCAGCTCGGAGACCGTATAGCTCTCCTTCAGCTCCTCCAGCTCCTTTAAAAGCCCCTTCACGTCATTCTCCTCAGCGAACTCCCCGGCGACCTTCTCCACAAAGTCTGCCAGCGACCTTACCTGTTGCGGTGTCGTCGTAAGCCGCACAATGTCGGAATACACTCTCCTTAGAATACTGCACTGCCTCGCCCTCATCTGCATGTACTCATAATAGTAATCATTTTCACCGAGAAAATGATTGTTCATATAGTAAAGCGCTTCCTTTTTCAGGTTGGCTAACATTCCGTCAAGCTCCTCAAAGCAGTCACCCGTGTAGTCCGATTTGTTCTCACGCTCCATATACAGCGCCATTCTGTGCAATATGTGAACCATCTTGTCGTCAACCGTCCTGCGGTATTCCTCGAGCTTTCTTTTGCTGTCCGGCATAAACAGATTGAGCAAAATTCCTACTCCCGCACCTATCACCAGAATAAGAAATTCGTTCAATATCATTCCTGCCGAGCAGCTTCCCGCCGAGATATAATGCGTGCACAGCACCGCGACAGGCGCAACCGCCTCCTTCATGTCGAGCAGCATGCAGCACATAAGATACGGTATCAGCACAATTCCAAACGCCCACACATGGTACCCGGCAAGCGGAAAAATCGCCGCAGACAGTATCGTCATAATGACAAAAATCACTACGCGTTTCAGTGCAATCCGCACCGTCTCCTTCTTGGTATCCTGTATGGTCAGAAGTGTTATTATGCCCGCCGCATATGAAAATTCAAGCCCTGCGGCGGCGGCAATCAGCACCGCCGCCACAGAGCCTGTGACATATTTTATAAGTTTTATTATCTCTTCTTTTTTCATGGATATCCTGTCCTCTTAATGTGGTAGAGTGTTATATATTTTTATTTTCTAAAACTTTTAATTCTTTTGCATATCAGCTCTTTCCAGTTGTCAGTTATGCCCTTTACCAAATTCATATCCAGATAATCGCTGAGCACTGCCTGCTCCGCTTCATTTCTAAAAGCCACGTCAATATATGATTTCTGCAGCTTTTTTATATCCCTGACCATCTCATCAGCCGCAAGCAGTTCCATCATTGCCACAGAGTCAAGCAGAAGGGGCCGAAACAGCGTATCCACCGTTTTACGGATATTTTCACGCGTCTGAGGTTTTGAAGAAAACTGTATTATTCTCTCACAAAGCCTGTCCAGACACCCAAGTGATGCTTCCATAAAAGGAACAGGATTGACCATCTCACCGGAATAGGGCTTGAGCGATGCAACCGTCACGCATTCGTCCAGTCTCCCAAGAAGCTCCTGCCTGCCAAGCCTTATCTCACACGGCTCATCGGATTTCTCATGCCTGTTATTTATAAACACTAATTTACCATCTGCATCTGCCCCGGTATAGACCACTGCATGCTTATGGTTTTCATCTACTCTTATTCCAAGCATTGCACAATCCTTATCGCGCAAAAGCGAAAATACTTCCTGTCTGCCAGCCTGCTCCTCCACAAGCTCATAACCTGTCTTTTTCAGATAAATGTCAAAGAATTTTTTCTCCTGCAGCATGGCACCCGCCATATACCCGCAATCATTCTCAACGACAATATACGGAAGCTCCATACCCCTTGCAATCTCATAATCCTCAGCATCAATCCCCTTCCTCTCAAGCATATTGGCAACGCCTGCAAATGAGCAGGACGAATTGAAAGTCATATATTTCATTTCCAGTCTTCACCCACCTCGCTGATTTTACCCTTCAAAGTCTCTTCAAGCACGGATAAAGCAGGGATAAAGCTGTCTCTTATAAGCAGAAGCAGTTCGTCAACCTCATCTTCATTGTATATATGAACGGACGTATTGCGTTTTTTTAACATTGACAGCCACACGGCTGAGTCCCCCAAAAAGCCCATTTTATACCCAAGCTGTAATATTTCTCTTGGCGAACCTGTCTCCGCCTCAACAGCACCGTGCAGCTTCAATACTTCCTGCAATGCCTTCCATGCAAGCTCGAATGTGAGATTAAATTGTCCAATAATTCCTGTTCGGTATATCTCATTTCCATCAGCAAACTCAAAATCCGCCTTCTTTAAAACCGCAAGACATTTTGAAAAATTATCCAGTTTTTTCATATATAACAACACCGTCCCTCCCAATCTCACTTTTCAATTCCTCTGAAATCCCGGAAGCTGCATCAACTACATCAAACATCAAAAGTGAATGTACCTTCTCCTTGATATCCCAGTAGAAGCCATCAAAATCCCCGCCATACACGGCAATATCCACATCACTCCGCTCAGTATTATCTCCTCTGGCGCGCGAGCCAAACAGTATAACCTTCTCAACCGAATGTTTTCTCGCAAATAAAACAATCTCTCTCTCAACTCTCTCCGGAAGATTATATTTCACGGCAAAATCCCCCTTCTTTTTAATATAACCCTTACATTCATCTACGGAAAAGCTTCCTAAATCTCCTTAACCACCTCGCAGAGTCTGCGCTTCGGTACAACATAATCCCTGTTCTCATCGAGATAGTATTTCACATTGCCGTCCTTCATATCCTCGATGCGGCTTGTGTGCGACGGATATCCGAAAGCCACAACCGTGTGCAATACCTGATTTTCTGTCAGTCCGAACATTTCTGAGAGCTTAACCTTGTCGCAAGCCCCTATGATGCAGCTTCCGACTCCGTGCGCCCACGCCGCAAGCCTCATGTTGGCGATGGCAAGTCCCGCGTCAGTATCACAGTTCTTGTTGATATCCATGTTTTCCACAACCCCAATAAACAGAACCGGCTCCTCGCCCTTCTTAGGCTGTCCCTGCTCAGGCGCAAGATAGCCTGCCCACTTGGTAAGCGCAAATACTTCCGCAACCTTCTTAGCCGACTTAACTACCACATAGCTGAGTGGCTGCCTGTTAGCGGCACTCGACGCATTTCTCGCCGCCTCCAGAATTTCCCCGATTATCCCGTCAGAAACCGGAGTCTGCTCAAAACGGCGGTATGTCCTGTTAGTTCTCATCAAATCCATAAGCTCCATAAAATAGTCCTCCCTGTAAATATATGTACACAAAATCATATAACACATTATAACACAAATGAACGGACTGTGCGAACTTAAAAAATAAGGGCACTGCACATACCATACAGAGCCCTGTCATTTTGTATTTATTTGTTAAACGCGGCGAGCACCTCGCTGCCCTCCCTGACAAACGCGATAAACTCGCTTATCTGAGCCGTCACCTCGTACTCCTGTCCTCCGTCGTACCTGCTGACGTCCTTGGTAAGTATCCAGCTTCCCTCAGGAAGATACACCTTCCTTGCCGTCTGCCCCTGTTTCGTGATAGGCGCGAACAGTATATCACTTCCGAACATGTACTCATCACCCGTCATATAACATTTTTTATCGTCAGGATAGTCAAAGAACATCGGACGCATAACCGGCGCACCCGTCTCTGATGCTATATCCATATGCTTCTTAATGTACGGCACAAGACGGTATCTGAGCTTTACAAGGTCTGAGAGTATATGCAGATTATCCTCGCCAAAGCTCCATATCTCATTGTCCCCGCCCGTAGGCTCCTTTATGTCCCTGCTTCTGTCAGCGCCGAGCCTGCTCCCGTGAAGTCTCATAACCGGACAGAACACTCCGTACTGGAACCACCTCACAATCAGCTCCTTGAAATAATCGGACGTGATATCTCCGCCGTAGAAGCCGCCTATATCCGTGTTCCACCACGGAATACCGCACATTGCCATGTTAAGTCCCGACTTCACCTGCTCAGTCAGACTCTCAAAGGTGGACGCCACATCGCCCGACCAGACCACAGCTCCGAACTTCTGCGAGCCAAGATATGCACAGCGCGACAGAGTGACCACGTCGTCCATTCCCTCGGATTTCATGCCGTCATAGACCATCTTCTCGTAGTAGTACGGATAAAGAAGGGCAACCTCGTCGCCCGTTCCTTCATAGAACACCAGATTGTCAAAATCCTGCGGGTGTATCTCCGGCTCTGCCTCATCAAACCACATGCAGTCAACTCCGTTGTCAAAGTAGTTCTCCTTCAGCCTGTTCCACACATACTCCCTCGTCTGCGGGTTCATCGGGTCAATCTCTGCCTGCGAACCGTAAAATTCAAACACCCGGTTAGCACCTCTTGTGGTTCGTATCAGCATATTGTTGTCGAGCATGTGTGCATAGTTCTCACTGTTCTCGTTTATCGTAGGCCACATCGATACCATGAGCCTTGTCCCCATCTCGTGCAGCCTGTCAGCCATAGCCTTAGGGTTATTCCAGTATTCAGGGTCGAATTTGTAGTCGCCCTGCTCAGTCCAGTGGAAATAGTCGATAACGATGACGGACAGCGGCATACCCATCTGTCTGTATCTCTCAGCAACTTTAAGTACTGTCTCCTCGTCCTCATAGCGCAGTCTGCTCTGCCAGAAACCGAGCGCCCACTCAGGCATATTCGGCGCATGTCCCGTGAGGTTGGCAAGCTCTGCCGTAACCTGACTCGGATTTCCGCCTATCACAACATAGTCCATGCCCTTCGCACAGTCGCTGTTCCACCTTGTCCTGTTGCAGCCAAGCTCGACCGTTCCCGTCGATGGCATGTTCCATATAAAACCATAGCCAAGCGAGGAATACACATACGGTATGGAAGCCTTGGTGTTCAGGTGGCGCAGATCAACAGTACAGCCCTTCTTACTGAACACATTCATTCTCTCATGTCCGAGCCCGTAGAACTCCTCGTCCTCGCGCGCCTCAAAGGTGACGCGCAGACTCCACAGATTGCTGTCCTTGCTCTTGTAGCGGCGGTAGCCCATATTGAAGGTGAGCTCTGGCTGCTCGCGCAGTATCTCCTCCTCATCACGAAAATACGTCACGCGCCCGCATTCCTCAAGCCTTGCCTTCATATTGCCGACCTCGATAAATGCCTCTTTGGAATTTCCTTTCTCCTCAATCCACGCCTTTGCCGCGGCCTTTCTCGGCATGAGTGTCCAGTTCTGTTCCACAAGCTTTCCCGACGCGCTCGCCTGAAATCTTATGCTGTTCTCACCGCACGCGCTCAGCCGCCCTGTCTCTCCTGCCCTGCAAAAATATATGCTGTCGTCCCTGACCTCGAATGTCACCGGTATGCGCCCTCCTTTACATCACATTTGTTAATTGCAAAACCCAATGCATTAATATCTGACGTTGTGCAATTTCTGTTTTCCAATCACCTGATTATATCACATGTGTCAGTTTTGCACCATCAAGACTGCACCACTTCTTCGGCTCAAGGTCATAGTAAACCTTGTCGTCAAACGGATATACCTTCATGGTAAGCTTCTTCGGAAAATCATACCTTTTTAGTGCAACCCGCCACACCTCGCCGTTTGAGAACCAGTCATCAATGAGCTTTCCGTCGGCATACAGTTCAGCCTTATCGCCGCCGAAATCGAGTTCCAGAAAGGTGTCGTTCACAGGCTGATTTAATAATTTAGCAATAGAAGCTTTTTTTGCATCTTTTTCATTCTGTTCACACTTAAAGTCATAAGCCAAATCAAGCTCATATTCTCTCACACTTGCACCATCGCAAGGGTCAGTTTCCTTTTCTGCAAAATCAACCTCGCCAGCCTTTTCAAAAGCCAAATCAGGGAGCATGCTGATTTTTCCATCTTCACCCACAAACAGATGCTCCGCATCATGTGTGGTGAGAAGCTTTATCACGTCTGAATGGTCAGCGTTGTCACTCCACTCAAAATATATATCACTCTCGTTCTCGTCCGAATAAAAATAATATATCCCGCCAAAACAGCCAAGGTATGAAGCATTGGTGTGTGTGAGCCTGATATCCCTTCCGTCTATCTTCACTGGAAGATTGTACGGTATCACAAGAACCGCGTCGGTAGCTACATGAATATCTCTAAATGTCACATTCTGCGTTGCGGCAATCACAGTATCGCTATCCATATCTTTTCTGATATAAGGCTCTAAATTCACGCTCACACTACCCTTGACAGAAAAGCAAATCGTTTTCAGCTTCTCCGTCATATGGCGTTTTCTCTGATGGTTATTTATAAACAGAAATCCGCAGTCCAGCTCCTCATTGTACCGCATGCAGGCTCGAAGTGTCTGCATATCCTCCGCACCCTTTGGCTCAGGAATATTAGAAGGAAGATACACTTTTGCCGGAGCGAGAATATTTTCAACCGACTTTATAAAGGTATGATATTTTCGCAGCTTATAAAAGCTCTCCGACGGAAGCCCGTTCTCCCTGAGACAGGTCTGGAAATCGTAGCTCTTAACAGGAAGGTCATTGTTGTAGCCGGTCGCCTTTGACTCCTGAAGTGTGGAATATCTGCCGTCAGGATTTACACCGCCATGGTACATGTAGTAGCCGATGAGATTTGCGCCCGCGCCGAGCATGCAGACCGTCTGCGCCTCGATATCCTTCGCATACGGGTATGTACGCCTGTGCGCCGTCACCTGAAGCCCGCCGCCAAGCTCTGCCGTGAGATACGGAACCTTATTCACATCAAACGTAAATGTCGAATTTCCTTGTGCCAAATCAGAGCCAATATTGGTATCATCGTGGAACTGCTTGAACAGGAAGTTCTCACTCGCCTCGAGCTCATGCGTGTGTTCAGCCCAAGGTGCATCGACGTAGCCGCCGAGTACTGCGAGAAATCCCTCCGGCACACATGCGCCGCCCCACCCCGTTGCCGAGTAATAAGGTGCTATAAGTCCCTTGTCACCGGCTATTTTTTTCAGCATACACATATGTGCCATTCTCTCTGACTGTTCAGACGGTCCTCCACAACAATGCCCGTACTCATTCTCAATCTGTATTCCGATGACAGGTCCGCCGTCCTAATACATAAATCCCGCTGCCTGCTCACCTATCTTGGAGTAAAATTCGTCCACAAGCGCAAGGTATTTTTCATTGTTTTCGCGAAGTTTAATCTCACCCTTTTTCTCCATGGCGACAAGCCAGTCCGGGAAACCGCCGTTTCTGCACTCCCCGTGTGCCCAAGGTCCGATGCGGAGCCACACTTTCATGCCGGCCTTTCCACAGCAGGCAAGGAAATCCCGCAGGCTTCTGTTCCCCTCAAAATTCCACTCGCCCTGCGCCTCCTCATGGTGTATCCAAAAAACATAGGTCGCGACAATCTCGACTCCGCCGCACTTCATATTAAGAAGCGCCGACTCCCACTCCTCCTTCGGGTATCTCGAAAAATGGAACTCACCCATTACAGGAAGAATCGGAGCACCATCATAAGTTAGATAATCTTTATTATAACCATATAAATTCATACGCTTCTCCTTATCCGGAATAATCTACTCCGCAGTTTTGAACAGTTGTCTACAATTCCTGCTATTTTCCCCCATGCACCCTTATTCCCTGGTGTGCGTTATCCATAGCGAGAAGCCGGTCTGCACATTTATTATACTCGTCCGTCATTCCAAGCCCCTTGTACCCGAGGCTCATCATAAACAGACAGTGCTTTCTGTTTCTCTCGCTCAGATTTTCCTCAAAAATCAAAAGGTCAGGGAGTGATACCGCAAAATAATCTGTTTTCACATTGTCATCGATATGTTTTTTGCCGTAATCGATGAGCTTGTTAAATCTTATGTCAGCCTGCTCCTTGTCACCGAGTTTTTCATAAGCAAGTCCCTGATAGTAAATCATCTCAGGCGGCTGGTCGTTGTAGTACATCATTCCGACAGGCTCACTAAGCCCCTTTCCTGCTCTTTCAAGGCACTCCTTTGCATACTCCTTTTCACCAAGTTTATCACAGACAAGTCCGAGAAGATAGTACAGATTGTTCTCCTGCGCGCTCTCAAGCTTGCCTTCACCGAGGTTGTGCGGATAGTCAGCTATAGCCTGAGTAAGAAGTTTCTTTGCCTCCTCATATTTTTCTCCGGCAAACGCCTTCTTTGCAAGCTGGTAAAGTGCCGTGAGGTACTGTGCGGCAACCTTGCCCTCGCCGCCCTCCCACTGGTGGAAATGACGTTTATTTATAAGCTCAAGCGCCTCCTCATTTTTTCCGAGCGTATTAAGAACCGTCACATACTCAAGGTACATATCGTCCCTGTCGCAGACAAGCTCCATGTGCTTCTCCATATCCGCAAGACGCTCCTCAATGGAAAAATTCATTCTGCGCCTTAACTGGTCGAGCTCCATGTACACTCTCGAGTCAGTCTCATCGAGCTCAAATGCCCGCACAAGCTCAGCGTAGGCTTTCTGTGGCTCATTATATACATTGTAGTACGCGAGCGTGAGATTTCTGTGCACCGTAGGGAAATCAGGGCACTTATCGCGGGCTGCCTCATAGTCTGCGACCGCCTCATCATAGACTCTCTTGTCGTACAAAAGACAGCCCAGATAGAAGCGCGCCATTCCAAGCCCGAACTTTCCGGCAAGCGCGGATAAAACTATATAGTCCTCCATTCTGTGCGGGAAACAGCCGTCCGCAACGGCATTTTCGGCGAGATGCGAATATTTTTCTGCCCTACTGCAAAAATCTGCCTGATTTTCTTTTCCGGCGCTTGTTTTTCCCTCATTGTCCAGCATCATATATCCATAGGCGATGTAATAATACACAAGCGGATAAATATTTTTCTCATCTGTGCCCTTATTTTTCCGCGCCTCGACCCACGCAAGCGCAAAGTCAATTCCCTGCTTATAAAGACCTGCCTCGTACTTGTCATTTACGAGCTCTATGAGCGTATTGTGATTAATCTTCTCCGGCTGCCTGTCGTAGAGATGGTCTATGCCGATGCTCTCCGCGCGCAGTGCGTCTGCCTGCTCATCTTTTCCCAAAAGTCTTAAAATATCCTCCTTGAGCGCCCTCGCCTTCATGCAGTGATACTGTCTGAAAATCGACTCGTCGATGTGCTCAAGCGCTGTACGGTAGTCGCCCCTCTTGACATCTATGCAGGCAAGCTCATAAAAGCCCGGTGCCTGAAAGTTTCCGCCCCATATCGACTTGTAAAAGGCATCGTAAGCCGCATCAATTTTACCCTGATATTTAAGCGCAAGTCCGAGATTGTAGTACGGCTCAAGATCGTAAGGGTTAGGATTGGAGCGGATTGACTTGTCTACTGCCCTCTGGAAATACTTCTGCGCCCCAGCAAAATCACATTTTCTGAGCAGGCACAAGCCGTATGCATTGTTAAGCCTTATATCCGAAGGGTCACGCCTCAAGCCCTCGAGGTAATAGTCTTCCGCGTGATATGTCGCATGGCGGTACTGCTCGATATGTCTTCCGTACAGGAACAAATCCTCCGTCGTCCCACAGTCCTTCGGAAGCGGTGCAGCCTTCGCAGGCTCTGGAATAGGAGTCTCCTGCTTCTTTGTGAAGGTGTAGGACACAAGCTCCCTGCCGTCGGCGGAATTTACGCTGACCTTGGTTTCGAATATTTCCTCTTTATTCCCGGAATTATTTTTTGCACAAGCACCTGCCTTTTCAAGCAACTCTTCAAAAGATATATGCGCCTCGTATGTGTGTGCCGGGGACATGTCAACGTGCTCCTCAAAAAGAGTCTTTCCGTCCTTTTCCACCTTCACAACCGCGCCAGTCTGCTGTGCTGTCGTGTAGGCAAAAATATTTAGCTTCTTCTCCGCTTCATCGTAAGTGGTATTCACAGCCGCATCTATTGTAGCATTTTTGATATATCCGATATTCTTGTAAGGCATGAAATACTGCTTGAAGTTCTTCGTCTCCTGCGGCAGCATCCAGGTAAAATCAGGCTGATTGTCCGTATAGCAGCCCGTCATAAGCTCGATGTACGGACCGTCCTCGTCGGTCAGCGCCCTGTCCCAAGCCTTTCCAAAATCTCCGCAGCCCCATGTCCACTGCTTCTTTCCCGGTGCAATGTGATGGTCAGCGACATGCAGAAGTCCGGCATGCTTTCCGTAATCGTACTCGCCTATGAAATTATAGTCCGACCTGTACGCCATATAGGAGGTCGGCACGGGAATGTTTTTGTACTGCGCTATGTTTACATGGTCGTATTTATGCTTGTAATAGGTTCCCTCGGCGTAAGGAAAGCTTATGACGTCCCTCTTTCCGTGGTCATACACCGCGTTCACGTCCTCAGGAAAAACAGAAATCGTGTCATCATTTACCGCAACGGCAGGATTTGCCCACCAGAGGAAGGTCTGCGGCACGTTCGTCCTGTTATAGAGCTTGGCTGACAGTTCAATGTACGCCTTGTCAGGGTACAGTGTCACGCCGAGCACGCCCTCCGTCCTGAACATGTTCTCAATCTCGCCCATCCACACCGTGGCACTTCCGTCCTCGTTCTCCTTGTAGGAATACTCAACCGCGTCAAAGGTGCTCGGTCTGTGGTGCTGCGGCCAGTTGAACTCAATTCCTCCAGAAATCCACGGTCCCGCAAGCCCCACAAGAGCCGGCTTGATCACATGGTTGTAATATATAAAATCATATCCGTTGGTCTTATCATACGCCCTCTGTATCCTTCCGCCAAGCTCAGGCAGCATCATAACCTTGATGTAATCATTCTCAAGATACAGCGCCGTGTACTCCTTGTCGGTTTTCTCGTCGCTTATCTTCTCAATCACCGTGTGCGGATAAATTCTTCCCGAGCTTCCCTGATACACCCTCTTCTCAAGGAACATCGGATTTTTGTCGGGCTTGCCCGCCTCGTAGGTCGGGATAACGACCTTCTCCTCCCAGACATGTACTCTGTTCATATGTAAACCTCCGTATGCAGATTGGTAGTGTCAAGTTTACTACCCTATTTTTCTTTCTAAACCTTTATTTCTAGGGAG